>CAZPPD010000560.1:0-4462 GCA_964588185.1 uncultured Alcaligenaceae bacterium
CCCTGTTTTCTGGTGGAGCCATTGGCCAACCCCCATTTTGCGTGGTATGTTTATTGTGGAAAATTGTAAAATCCCCTATTATCGATTTTATTCCCGTCGGATACCACAATGATCTTCCCCAAGAAATCTGACCTCATCAGAAGTGCCATCGTTGCAGTTCTGGGAGGACTTTCTTACCTGGGGATATTGCTCTACCCATCCAAACCCACATTAATCACTCTCATCGACCATATATCTCTCGACCAACTCTACCAGGTTGGGGTAATGGCTCTTTTGATGTTTGTCGGGATCTTTGTCACACTTTATCTGCATCGCGTTCAGCAAAAATGGGTCTTCAAGAAGGTTAATGCTTATTTGCAGGATTTCCGGGAAAATCCCGCCACTCATAAAGAAGTCCTGAGCAAGCAGATACCGGGTTCCGAAGCCCTCCCTCCCTCTTTGGCGGATACCCTGGATGCATTGTGTATCGGCTACCGCAAAGCCTTATCCGACAAGGTCAGCCAAAATGAAGTTTTGGAATCGTTGCGGGCTTTGGTTGGCCGTATGGATTTGGAAAAAAGCGCGGTTATTCCCAGCCAACACCGAGGCAATATCTCCAGCCGCGACATGGTCGCTCGCTTTACTCCCAGCATGCATTGGTTGACGGCAACACCAAAATTGCAGCAATTCCTCGGCCAACATATTGATCACTTAAATGGCCGGCCTTTCTCCGAAGTCATCCACGAAGAGGATCTGATTGACTTTCGGGAGATTTTTAACAAGGCATTGCAAACCGGAGAGGCCCACAACATTTCCTTCCGCGTTCGCATTCGGAAATTGGATGGGAGCAACAAATCCGGCAATTCCAGCATTCTGCTGCGGCGGGGCCGCCAAGGGCGGGTGGAAGAGCGGTATGTGCAATTGGATATGTTGACGCGGTACAACGATTTGGGAATTCCATTACACGTCCGCTGTTACATTGTTGATATTACCGATCGGGTGCAAACCGAAATTGAATTGCGGCGACGAACCCAAGAGCTGTCCGCTACCAACGAACAGCTCCGCAGCATTAATCTGGATTTAGAACGGCTCAAAGAAAGCTACCGGGATCTGTATCACCATGCTCCGGTTATGTATTTCAGTTTGGATCAGGAAGGAAAGTTTGTCACCTTTAATGAGACAGTCCTGTCGACTCTTGGCTACACCCGCGAAGATTTGTTTCGCCAATCCTACACGCGAGTACTTTCTCCGGAGAGCAAAAAGTTCTTCCTGGAACATCCGGATATGTTTGAAGCATCCGGAGAACTTGAAACCACTTGGGTGAAGAAGGACGGCACTCAAATCGATGTGTGGATCCGCACCACTCCGGTCCTGGAGGAAAATAATTCCTTCGTTCGCTCCCGTAGTGTGGCGCAGGATGTAACCGAGCGAATTCGCTTGGCAGATGAGCTTCGCAAACGGGGCGATGAGTTGGAAACAGCCAATAAGGAACTTCGCCAAATCAATAATTCTCTCGATGAATTTACCCGCGTGGTTTCTCATGACTTGAAAGAACCCTTGCGGACCTTGGAGGCCTACAGCAATTTTCTCGTTGAAGAATTTTCTGATTCGTTGGGGCCGGAGGGAGCCAATTATCTGGGCCATCTGGTTCGAACCAGCAGCCGCATGGGTAATTTGATCGAGGATTTATTGGCCTTATCCCAAGCCGGCCGCATTCTTCGGACTTCTGAGAATTTTGATTTGAACGAGGTCGTCTCGGCAGTCTGTAAAGATCTGGATGATCTGATCCAACGCAACAAAGCCAGCGTTGTGCTGGAAGGGGAATTGCCGAGAGTTACCGGGGATAGCCGGCGAATCACTCAGCTGTTCATCAACCTGATTGCCAATGGCATCAAGTACAACCAAAGTAAAAATCCGCGAATTCATATTGGCGAGCATCGCCACGGCAAGATCAGCAGCCAAAATGGAAATGGCACCAATTTTGTGACACTCTTTGTAACTGACAACGGCATCGGCATTGAACCGGCATTTCACGAGAAGATATTCGGTATGTTTCGGCGGGTCCATCCCAATGGCCAATACGAAGGAACCGGTGCCGGACTTGCCATTGCCAAGAAGATCGTTGAGGCCCACGGCGGCCGAATTTGGGTAGAATCCAAACCCGGAAGGGGTTCCACGTTCTTCATTACTTTGCCGCGTGGTTCCACCGTTATCCGCAAAGGCAGAGACCGGAAATTGTTGGCCGCGCCGCGCAATGCAAACCGGCTTCGTCACGAAAAGTTCTCGAAGAAACCATCGGTTCCTGCCAAACCCTTTTCTCGGACTCAAATCCGGAAAAACGTTTATCATTTGCTGCTGGTCGAAGACATGCAGGAGATTGCTCTGATCGCCCAGCACCTGGCCCAGCGGGCCGGCCAAGAAATGACCTGGGTTCCTTCGGCTGAAGCCGCTTGGGATTACCTGAATCAAACCCCTGTGAAACCGCACCTCTTGTTATTAGATATTCATCTTCCGGGAATGAGCGGAGTGGATCTCTGCAAACGCCTTCGCGAAACACCGAACCTCGCGGATCTAACGATTGCCTTGTTTAGCCAGTTGGAACAACCCGAAGCCGCCGCCGCAGGTCGAAATGCCGGAGCAGACTTTGTCTTGTCGAAGGAATTACTGAGCCGTACTACCGCTTGGCAAGAAAAGATCGGCGAAATCCTAAATTCCAAAACGCCGAGTGCTTCGTAGGACGGTCTTTCGGCGTCTACCGGCCCGTCAAACAAGGTCCCTGCCGACTACAAAATCGTCCAGCTCCCGAAATTGCACCTTTTGTTAGCTCCAGCTCAAAGAAGTAGTAAAATTTTCCATAGCCAATAAATTTCCGTAACGATCCTGAAAAATCGGCAACTAATATTTCATGAAAAAGGATAATCATCCCAACGTCCTTGTCGACGAACAGGAATTGGTAAGGCAGACTCAAAACGGGTCCAAGGAAGCCTTTTCCGAATTGGTTCGTCAACATCATGGATCTGTTCGAAAGTACATAGCCAGGTATCTGATGAAGAATGATATGGCTGATGATTTGGCCCAGGAGGTATTTCTGCAGGCTTACCGGGGCATAAGCAAGTTTGAATTTGCCAGCACCTTGAAGACTTGGCTAATCGGTATTGCCCGCAATCTGGTAATGAATCAACTGCGAAAAATGGCGCGGCAATACAATTTGATCGGCAAGGAGAATTCTGCACAGTTTGCCGAATGGCGGTTGGGCTATGTGGAGCAGGACCCGTTTGATGTTAAAGACCGAGAGAACCTACTGCAAACCCTGTATGAATGTTTGGATCAACTTCCCCCGGAACAACGCCAATTTGTGGACGACTTCTACTTCGCCGGACAGACGGCAGAGTTCATGGCCGCTCAAGCGGGACAAAAAGGCAGTGCCATACGCGTGAAGCTATTCCGCATCCGGGAAATATTACGCCGCTGCATCCGCGGCAAGGTGGAATGGGTGGAGGATATGAATAATGGATAAGAATCATCAATGTGCCCTGAATTTATGGGTACGCTATGTTTTGGGAAATAAACTTACCTCGGATGAAAAAACCGCCTTGCGATCCACGATGGATGCGGATGAGGAGTTTCGTAAGGAATTATTTGCAGACGAATCGTTGCACCGCCTGTTGGCGGTTTCAGATCGGGTGGAAAAAAGCGAAGACCAATTTGTTCAAGCCGTCTTGGAAAAATGCTCTCAAAATCCGGAAAAGCAAACGGGCAATCATCCGGTCGCCCTTCCAGCAACGAACGGAAATGGAATTTCCGGACATCACCGGCTCCCGACAATAACAGCCGGGACTTACCGCCGAAACAATGGAGTGTCCGGACCCAAATCAACCAACAAGAAAACCCGGGAGCCTATTTACCTAGTGGCCAGTTTGTTGCTTGTCCTTTTCTTGGGAAGTATCGGGGCAACGATTTTCTTCACCGCTTTCTCCGACGATAAAATTGAATTTATTGTCCCTGTCAAAAACAAATTTGCGACCATCACCGCCGAACCCAATGCCGTCTGGAAAGATGCCCCAGAAGAAAATAAGAAATTGCCCCATGGTTCTCACGAACTTTTGGCTGGAGAAGTAGACCTGACCTTGGGAAGCGGGGCTCGAATTCACATTGATGGCCCGGCTTTCTTCAAATTGGTTTCCCATAACGAAGTATTCCTCGCACGCGGCAGGCTTTCCGCCACGGTGCCGCTGCGGGCCAAAGGTTTTTCTCTAGTAACTCCTGCGGTCCGCGTCATTGACCTTGGGACCCGGTTTGATGTCTTCGTCAAGGACACCGGCTCTACTAACGTCCGTGTTGTACAGGGGAGAGTGAAACTAAATCCTTCCACTTCCAAGAAGACCGGCGGGAAATGCTGGCATCTCGAAGCGGAGGGTTTAAGCACCGCCCAGGTCCTTCGCCGCATCGACAATCTCCTGGCGACCCCCGTATCCCATTGCGA
>CAZPPD010000561.1:0-4452 GCA_964588185.1 uncultured Alcaligenaceae bacterium
AATGTGGATATTGACGAGAAGAAAGGCAAGGAGGAAAAGAAATTTTCCGGCGATGGCGGAACGGTCACGGCTTTGAATTACCTTCAGAAAGACAATTTGCTGCTTTCGGCAAGTGCCGACAAAACGGTCCGCTTGTGGGATGCCGGCGATGGCAAACTCAAGAAAACCATGAACCACTCCGGGCCGGTCAACAGCCTGACGGTGAGCAAAGACAACAAGCAGGTCGCAGCCGGAGCCGGCAAGGAAGTAAGAATTTTCGGTCTTCCTAATGGCAATGAAGTGTCCATTTTCTCCACCCAGGCAGACATTCGCAGCCTTTCCTTCTCCCCTGATGGCAAACGAGTGGTGGTCGGCGAGGCGGACAATTTCGCTCGGGTTTATAATCAAGAGGGCCAGTTAGTCGAATTCTTCCCAAACAAGGGCCCGGTTCTAGCAGTTGCTTACCACCCCGATGCCAAGCGAATTATTTCCGCCGGAGCGGATAAGATTGCCCATGTTTGGACTTCCGGATTGAAATGGGAAAAGCGGTTCTCCAATCCCATTCACCAAGTGGTGTTCAGCTCCAAGAACCAGATTATCACTTCCGGAGAGGACAAGACCGTTCGCGTTTTGAATGATGACGACGGCAAAGAACTCCGCAAGATTGACGCTCATGGAGGCGGGGTAATTGGTTTAGGTGTTGACTCGGAAGGGGATAAACTGGTTTCCGCAGGTGCGGACAAGACTGTCAAAGTGTGGAATCTGGAGGACAACAACAATAAGCCGCTGGCATCAGTAACCCTCAAAGAGGTTCCTCAGAGCGTAACCATGAGCCCCAATGGAGAACAATTTGCGATCGGGGTTGGGAAAAAGGATGCCGCCGCAATTCGAGTGTTCGATGTGAAGACCGGCAAAGAATTGCAAACCTTAAATGACCACAAGGAGGCGATTACCATGGTTGCGTTTCGGCCGGACAACCAAACGATTGTCTCTACCGGTTTGGACAAGAAGGCTCGAATATCCAAGGTTGGAGTTCTTAAAGTCTACGAGGCTCACAAAGGCGGAGTGACTTCGGTTCAATTCCGGAACAACGGTTCGCAAGCTATTTCCGGCGGTGCGGATAAGACCGTCAAATTTTGGGAAGTCGAAGAGGGAAAAGTCCAGAAGACCTTTGGCCCTACGAAAGATCCGATTTCCTTCGTAATCTTTAGCCGGGATTTTGAACAGGTCGGGGCGGCAGCCGGAAAGACCGTCCACATTTGGAATTTGGATGGCAAAGAACTTTCCAAGCTGGTCCATCCCGGGAAAGTTTCTTCCCTTAGCTTTAACAATGATGAAAGCCGCGTGGTAACCGGTTGCGAAGATAAATTGACCCGGATTTGGCAAACCGAGTCGAAGGAAGTTCTCCAATTCTTATCCCAGGAATCTCCCATCCGCTCGGTCTATTTTCATTCCAATAACAATAACGTAGTATCCGGTGCGGGGAAACAAGTGATCGTGGGAACTCAAGGAATCCAGCGCGTGATTCCGGTTTCCGACCAACCCCTTTACGCTTTGGCACAAAACTCCAATGGCTCTCAAGTCCTCACCGGGGGGGCAGACAAGGTTGGTACCCTTTGGAACGCCGGCAACGGCAACAAGGAACGCACCTTTGAAGGGGCAAAAGGGACTATCCGGGCGGCAGCCATCTCCCGGGACAATGACTTGGCCGCCTTGGGGGGAGACGAGAAAATCCTTCGCCTCTATGAATTGGATGATGCCAAGGAGGTGAAATCCATTAAAACGGAAGGGGAAATTCGGTCGCTGCAATTTGGTCCCAAGGTTGAAACGCTCGCCGGAACTATTGGTGACAAGACGGTGGTGGCTTGGAATGTGGACAATTTCAACAATAACCAACCTCCGCCGGAAAAATTCCTCAAAACTCTGCAAACATTCGACCATGAGGGCATCGCCACAGACGTTTGCTATACAAACGACAATTCTATTCTTTTCAGCGGCAGCTTGGACAAAACGATTAGATCCTGGAAGTTGGCTTCTCCCGAGCCTGTCAAGTCCATCAATCATCCGCAATATGTGGATGCTGTGACCTTCAGCCCCGATGGGAAATATTACGCCAGCGGCGGCCATGACGGCCATATTCGCATCTATGATGTGGAAAAACACAATCAGGTCCGGGATATCAACGCTCACCAGACCAAGAATGAAACCATGATTTACGGTTTGTCCTTTAGCCCGGACAGCAAATATCTGGTCAGCGGCGGCTATGACAAATATGTCCGCATGTGGCAGGTCAGCAACGGCAACAAAGTCCGGGAAATCAAGGGATACAAACTTAAAGACAAAGGGACGGAAAAAGGCCACAAAGATAGTGTCTTTTCTGTTGCCTTCAGCCCCAACGGCCAATTGATCGCCACAGGTTCCGGCGGCCAGGAACGCTTAATCAAAATCTGGAATGCCTCCAACGGGCAACTCATCCGCAATTTGGATAACCCAGAGATCAAGAAAAGCATCGGCCGCAAGGACCCCCAATCCCATCCGGGCTGGGTCTATCGTTTGCATTTCACCAAGGATGGAAAGTACCTGATAAGTGCCGGCGATGCTCCTCGAAACCGGGGCTACCTGGCAGTTTGGAATGTTAGCAACGGGAAACTCGTCTTCGGCAAGGAATACCGCCTAGGGGCCTTTTATTCCGTAGACCTAGACCCAACGCAAACCGTTGTGGCGATTGGAGCAGGCCCCAGGGGCCGGCCCACGCCGGAGTTTAACAGTGCCTACCTGTTTAAGCTGCCGGGGTTGAAATAATCTTGGTTAGCAGGCCCAACTGAAGTGGTGAAAATCAAAAGCTTGGTGGGCATGGCGAACCGGACAATACCAGCAGCATCCTAATTACAAACCCGATTTGTTAGCGAAGGTGTTCCTTATTAACACGTCGGGTTTGTACTGTTTAATTGAGGTCATTCCCAAGTCCCCTGGCAGCATTTTAGACTATAGGTTAAGATTCGGAAGACTTGGTCCTTCTTGATTTTGCTCTCAATTCTGGTTGGAAAAATGGGAGTTCGACAGATGCGAATTGTGCTTTCCTATCTTGTGGTCGCGGTGTTGGCTGGTGCGTTGACCTTTGCCGTGGCTCAAAGAAATCCCATTCCGCAGCCGAATCCTCCGGTCTACTATCCCCCACCAAAAAAAACGCAAGAGCCCAAGGAAGAAGCCCCCAAGAAGGAAGAGCCTCAAAAGGAAGCCTCCAACAAGAACCCCCTCCTGGAAGATCTTTCTGCGGAAGAACAGACCAATGTCCATGTTTACCAGCGGGTGAACCGGTCGGTTGTCAATATTACTACTCAGAGTGTTGAAGTGGATGATTTCCTGTTGTTAGCGCGGCCACGGGAAGGAAGTGGTTCGGGAAGTATTCTGGATAAGAAAGGCCATATCCTCACCAACAATCATGTCGTTGATAAGGCCCGCCACATTGCGGTTACGCTCTACGAAGGTAGTGTCTACGAAGCCGAGTTAGTGGGTGCGGACCCGAACAATGATTTGGCGGTCCTGAAGATTGACGTGCCGCCGGAAAAATTGGTTCCGATTGCTTGGGGAAACTCAAACGATCTGCTGGTAGGACTGAGAGTTTTCGCGATTGGCAATCCCTTTGGGTTGGAGCGAACCCTTACCACGGGGATCATCAGCAGTCTGAATCGATCTCTTCGTGCGAAAAATAATCGTCTCATCCGCGGCATCATCCAAACCGATGCGGCCATCAACCCCGGCAACTCGGGGGGACCTTTGTTAAATCGCCAAGGCGAAATGGTTGGCATTACCACAGCGATCATTGGAAACGCCGGCCAAAACTCCGGCATCGGCTTGGCGGTTCCTGCCAACACGGCCAAACGAGTGGTCAAAGAACTCATCCAATTCGGCCGGGTAATTCGTCCAGATAGCGGCATTTTTAGCGTCTATGAATTGGAAGAAGGCTTATTAATCGCCCGCCTTACCCCCAACGGCCCTGCAGAAAAAGCGGGGCTGAGAGGCCCGCAAATTGTGGTCGTACGCCGAAATGGATTTGTCATTCGGGGTCTGGATCGGTCGAAAGCAGATTTGATTGTGGGTGTGGACGGCAAAAAGGTTCGGAGCTTTGATGACTTCCTGAGTTATGTGGAAAGCAAACAGCCGGGAGATCAGATCCGCGTATCGATCCTGAGAGAGGGAGAAAAAATGGAAATTAAAATGACTTTGGAGACGTCTTAAAAATTACCGGACAGTGGTCCAATCCCTACGTTCGGAAAAATAGAACCGGCCCAATCCCTTCTGGATTCCCGTTTTCATGTAAATATTGACACCGTCATTTTTCCCGGTTAATTTCTTATATTTAGTTAATATCTATAACATAGAGAACTTGGCTAATCATGGTTTTTGCCGGAATCGAAAAGGTTCCGGAAATGATTTCCTTTTAAGACTCGCAATCTTAATCAAACAAAAAAT
>CAZPPD010000562.1:0-4451 GCA_964588185.1 uncultured Alcaligenaceae bacterium
TGGTGGACACCGGGGAACTACATTTCCGGGCTTGGTGCCAATTTGCGGAGAAACATGGGCTACCGTTTTCCCGGGCAGATTTTGAGGCTACCTTTGGATGCCGAAATCCGGAGATTTTACAGAAATTGTATCCGAATCGATTTACAAACGAAGAAATTGATGCCTTGGGAACCGAAAAAGAAAATTTCTACCGCAAAGCAGCCCGAAAAGGCGTTACTCTGCTTCCGGGAGTTCAGTCCTTGCTGGAAGAAATTCATCAGGCTGATATCGGTCAGGCTATCGGCACCAGCGCTCCCCGGGAAAATCTGGATCTCATCCTCGAGCTTACCAATTCCAGGCCATTTTTTTCTGCATCGGTGGCCATGGAAGATACCCAAAACGGCAAACCCAACCCGGATGTTTTCCTGTTGGCAGCCCGGCAACTCCAAGTTGCTTCCCATAATTGTCTGGTGGTGGAAGACGCCGTGGCAGGAGTTCAAGCGGCGAAAGCAGGGGGAATGATGTGCCTGGCGGTAACCTTTGTCGGCCATCATCCAGCGGAGAAATTAAAAGAGGCAGGTGCGGATTACGTGGTTTCCAATTTACAGGAGGTGAACCTGGAACTTCTACAGCAGGTGATGGTTAGAAGGTAGGCTTACATATCCCAAATTCATTCTTAATTCTCGGGTAAAATTAAGTGCCGCGCATGCCACAAGCCAATGTAGGGCAAAAGGGTATGGGCCGATTCGAAGCTCGTCGAGAGTAACAATCATGAAGGTCAAATGGGAAGAGCCGATTGAATTTTTCCGCGCCTGTTTGCTTTCTCAGGGCAATGTACCGACCCGCAGGGGCCGGCTGCTGGCCGGTATATTCGTGGGGGGAGTGGTTTCCTTTCTCGCCCTTGCCTTTGAGTGGTTCTTCTTCTGGTTGCATAAAAAAGACCTGGGTGTGCCGCTATATTTTTATTTCGTGGCTCCGGTCATCTCTGGAGTTTTCGCGTACTTCCTGCCCGTCATGATTATGGCCATACCCTACACTATCATCTTGAATGAGAGAGGGATTTATCGGAACAAACCCTACGGAAAAGAGCTTTCGGTAGAGTTTTGGCCTTGGGAATCCATTTCTGAAATGGCGATCCAGGACGTCCAATTTGGCGAGGAAGTCTTTCGCGTACTTGTCGTTCGCACCCAGCTGGAGCCCGGAGAGATAGTAATCGGCATTGATGGCGCCCCCTTGGACCGCATCAACGCATTAGTTACCCAGATGGGCAAAACTATTACAAGCCGGGTTTAGATTCTACTTTTCCTTTCTCCCACCATACGGTTCCAATTCCCGCCTGGGAGATTGGCTTTCCGCAAATCCCGAGTACAGCCCTTGGTAGCGTTCGCCCCCGCCAAGGACCTTCTTGCCCCGGGTCTCCCGGACTACCGGTTTGTACCTGGCCCAATAGTTCCGCCAAGTCCCGGAGAAACCGGCGTTGTCGATAATGATGGAAGGCTGGCCGCCGGTGCCGCTGTTGGGATAAAAATAACCGCCAAGAAGTTCGGTTAGCCCACCATTCCTGGTAAGAATATTGGAACCGGGCTTTTCGGTTTTCATTCCCACGATAACAACCTTGCCACCATCGTTTTCAAAGCGAGCCCTGCCATTGGGGACCGTAAATTCCGTATTGAGCTGCCAAAACCAGGCGTCCTGTTTGGTAATCCGGTATTTGCCTTGCGTATTTTCCGCAAACAGATTTCCCGACCCTGGTTTGTTGGTGTAATCCGTACTTGTGTCCCGAATGACCAAAGTCCCCGGGGAAGCGTGATGGAAACGGCCGGTCTCAAAATGGTTGATGGTAAGAACATGTTTTGGATTGGGATGGTCGTAAATAAAAACAGGTCCCTGGAATTCCTTATGCGGGCGAACACCGCTGTAAAAGCCAAATAACTTGTGGACTTTGTTTCGCAGGTGAACAGAAGAACGAACAGTTAGGAAAACCTGATTGGGCAAATAAAGAGTGTCAGCCCCGGAATCCACAGCCGCTTGAATTGCCGGTCCCCAGTCACCTTCTATTGCTTTGTCCTCGAAATCCAAGATATTCTTCGGACTTGTGGATAAGTCTGGAGGAGAGGGAGGAGATTTAATAGGCAAGTTTAGGGATCTCATGGGAGAAGGAAATTGCTTGGTCATCCTCCCGAACACTTGTTCGTCAACTCGTTCTCCCTTCAGCACCGTTTTTTTGTTTTCCTTTTCTATCCGCCTGATAGAGTAGCTGTAGCCGGAAATGTCAAGGTTGCGATATAGCCCGTAACCTCCTTCCAGTTTGATTGCAGTTTCTCCTTTCTCTCCGCCTTTAAAGCGGCCATTCACCAGCACGATGATCCCGCCGGCGTCCATTACGGGGACCTTGTTGCGGCTAAGCAGCCCATCGATCCACAACATCTGGCGGCGATTGTAAATGCCGACTTCGTTTTGTTTCTCCAGGATCAGATCTTTGAAAGTAAGCGAATACTGACCAACAATGGAATAAATGCCCTTATCAAAACCCCGGATGGTTACATTTTTGATCAAGGAAGGCCCCGGCCAATTGTCCGCAAAGGCTAACCCTGCCCATCCTTTGCCGTCGCTCGAGCGGATGGTCACATTGGTGACACTGCCATGGTTATTGGAGTGATAGGAAAGGCCGACGGCTCCCGGATTCTCCTTGCCGACGTCAATGGTTAAATCATGGAGATAGCTGCCGATATTGTTGCCCGCATTGCCGGTTGCTTTCGGAGTGAAATCGCGCCAAGCAACTGTGAGAACACCTTTGGGATTATTGGCGTCTCCGTAGCCCGAACATTTGTCTTGCAGGCGGATAATGGTCTTCTTTCGCCCGGCCCCTCGGACAAACAAGAACCGCGTCCAACGGATTTCGTCGGAAATCAGGTATTCACCCGGAGGTATGTAGAGGACATATCTGCGCAGGGGAACTTTATTGGCTAAATGATAGAACGCCTCCCGGAATGCTCGAGTGTCATCGGTTTTTCCGTCTCCGGCGGCTCCAAAAGCTCCTTTCAAATCAATGTAGCCGGAGTCCTCCGGCAAAGTGGGGGGGTTCGTTTCAAACTGAATGTTTTCGGCGGCAGTGTCCCTGGCTCGCAAGAATTTGGTTCGCGGCAGGGTGCCTTGGGTAAGGCGAACCTCATCGATATGCCCGCAAAAACCTTGACCCTTGGGAGTTCCGCCGATGTACAGGGTAATGTCTTTGCTCAGATCTAATGGAGCGGATAATTTTCGTGTACCTTTTTGGAAATGATCGAGCCAGTAAGTAACTTCCTTTTTTTCGGCATCGTAAACCAATGCCATATGCCGCCAGCGCTCACGTTGGGTAATCCTACCCGACCCCAGGTAATAGCCGACATTCCATTCTTCCCTTCGGCCCTTAAGTGGGCGAACCATTGCCCCAAGCCAAGTGTAACTGGTTGTTCGATCGGTAATCAGACCGGCTTCGCTGGTCCTTTTGGGCTTTGCGGACAACATCGCAATTGGGGTTTCCTTGGAAAACCTGGGAGCCGGTTGCACAAACAACTCCAAAGTGAAACTTTTTGTTGCCGGAATCTTGGGAATCGTAATCCATCCTTTGGCATCCCCGGCGAAATGAAGAGAAGACTTGTTGTTAAAGGATTCGCCCGAAATTGGATCATAGATATAAGATCCGGAAACCTCTTCCGCAAATATCATTCGGCCTTTATCGCCGATGCCTTCTCCGGGGGACAAGTCCTTCCCGACACGAGACGTTATTTTGTGTCCAATGGCCGATTGGCCTGCTTTCCCTTCAAAACTCCAATGGCCGATTACGCCGGGATCATCAGCAAAACTAAAGATAGGGAAAATCAATATGGATAAAGCCGTACTTAGTAATCGAAACCTAATCATGTGCCGACCTCCTCAATAACTTTTTGGCTTTCTACATGATATTGCCATTTACTGTAAAACCGGCACATTTATTTAAAAGAAGTTTTTATTTCCCGGTCGATCCAAGTTGGATTGATACCGGCGGTTTGAGGTTGAGATTGTAGCGGGAAAGTGATTTTAACTTCCGGATTACCAATTTTTTGGAGAGGATTTATGGCGTGGGTGTTTTTGATTGTTGCCGGAGTGTTGGAGTGGGGTTGGCCGATGGGATTAAAATTTGCTTGGCGGGATGACAAAATTTTCATAGGGCCTGCAGTTCTTGCAGTGGTCTCAATTCTTGGGAGCGGTTTTTTCCTCTTTTTGGCTCAACGAACTATCCCAATTGGAACGGCATACGCCGTTTGGACGGGAATAGGTGCCGTCGGAACATTTTTTCTGGGAATCTGGTTTTTGAAAGAACCGGTAGAGTTACTCCGCTTCGTATGTGTAGGCCTGATTGTCCTGGGGATTGTGGGATTGAAGCTCTCCTCCGCCCATTGAGTGTCTCAGTTTCAATCTTTCAGGTTAAATTCTCTTGACTGTAAGTTTGT
>CAZPPD010000563.1:0-4449 GCA_964588185.1 uncultured Alcaligenaceae bacterium
AAGCATGCTCGCCTGGATTCTTAGAGTACTTAGCTATCAGGGGAAACGGCGGAAGTTTCAGAATGGTGGCGAGCATGGCACATAAAAATATCTGAAGAATCCCAAAATTAGTGGGACACCCGCTAATCCGATGGTCAGATTTTTCTTGAGTGCTTTCTATCACAAATTGACGGGATTAGATTATTGGATTCTTTACACCCCAACCAACTCCTCTTCGACACTCATTGTTTCCCTAAATTTCGGGTCGGGGATAAGGCATGGATGTTTGTATTGCTCCAAGGATCCGCCGGTGCTCGCCATACGTTGGCTATCCCATTGCTGCCAGGAACTGGTGGGAAGTAATTCCAAGCGAACGGGACCAAGGCGTAAACTTTCCCTTTTGGCCGCATATTCCACATTAAGTTCCTGGAGACGTCTATCGAGTTGCTCCACAAGGCGGATGCCTTGTTCCCGGCTGCCGAAATCCCGCCGTTCTATGAATAACCCATAGTACGGTTGGGTATCATCCCAGCAGGGAGCCAAAGCATAAGCCGTTATTGTCAGGTTCATTTCCCGGAGGACATCTTTCATGGCTCCGGTTACATGATACTCGGAAATCTTTTCCCCGGTGATGTTGGCGAAGAGAGAACCTTTGCTCAGGAATTCGACCAACGGGGTATTGTTGTAGAATCCGGTCACCCGCACAAGATCATGAATATGGTAGCGGTAGAGTCCATATCCGGTTGTCATGAGGATGAAATACGTTTTTCCTTCCTCTACTTCGTGAGCCGACAAAACAACCGGGTTCGGAGAGTTAACTTCTGCTTCGGGAATAAACTCAAAGTAGTGGGTGGTCACATCCAGAATCCCGCTCGGAGTGCCGTCGGCAAACGGAATCGTCATCCGGCCTTCGCTGGCAATAAGGCCGACATCTCGGACCGGGCTGTCGCCGAAATACGTGGGATAATGCCGCAAGTAGCAGCCGACGCTGCCGCCGGTCCAGTTGCCGATCAAGAAATCCCGTGGCCAATAGTCCTTGGGATAAAAATGCCCCGTTCGTTCGACCACCTCCTCCACCTCGCGGCTGCGGTCGGGTCGTTTTCTGCGGATACGATGATTCACGGCTTCGCGGACTTGAGCCGGGATGTCAAACTTGGTGGTCAAGGTTCCGTTCGCGATGTCCCGGATGAGAGTTTCTTTTTCCTGATCTCCGAAGCGAGCGAGATTGACCAGTGTACTGGGATTGGCGGCCATCAATAGTCCCGGGTGACGGGGAATGCTAAGCCTGAGGACCAGATAATATTTGGCAGCCGGATCTTTGATCGTCCCCACACAACCGGGCACACAATAAAAAAAGCGGATGATGCGTTTTTGCATGGAAGCCGTCAGCCCGGTTACACTGCCGCAGGGTATCCCGGCTTCGGTGTGAAATTCCTGCCAGTCGCCGGAGATTTGGACGATGGGGCGTAATTTCGTTGTCGGATGATCGCGGAAAGCTTTAAGCCCCCATAGATTCCAGCCACGTTTATAATCGGCGAGGTATTGGTCGGTAACGGGAATGGATTTTCGCGCGGCCGTTGTCCCGCTGGTCAGAGCAAACATGTGGATCTTTTTGTCCGACAGCAAGGCATTAAACTCCCCCCGGCGAACACGAGCCATATAAGGTTCCAGGTATTCGTAAGGTGATATGGGGAGATTGTTGCGGAAATCCTCTATTGTTGTGATTGCCGAGAAATTGTGGTCCTTGCCAAAATCCGTATCCCGATTTCGAGCTAGGAACTGCTGAAGGAGTTCTTCTTGATACTGCCGCGGCTGGTGCGTTGCCGCTTCAAAAGCGTTGATTTGAATGCGAACCGGCCGAGCAACAATTTTTCCAACGACATGTTTTAGAAACCGAAGTAGCATGGTGAAATCTCATAGGTGCTGGAAAACAAAGCCTTTGCAAGGACGCTTTGCCTTCAAATGGACCGTAGTTTACTGGGACGGAATGTGTCGAAAAATTAAGGTTCGATCTCCTAATCTGCGAGTCGGATTAGAGGCAATTTTCAACTGCTACCGGCGCTGGTTTTTTCTTTTTCTTGTAAACCCCATTGGTTTCATGGGGTTTGTAGTTTCCCAAATGAGTCTCAAAAAAACCTAGAACTCGTTTCTGGTATTCTTCCCGGATAAGCTGAAAAGCCTGATTGTGTTTGGCCTTTTTTACCAGCCAGAATTCTTTGGGGGCCTTAGCCCGATCAAAAAGTGCTTTTGCCATTTCCGGCTTAATGTAGTTATCCGCTTCCCCATGAATCATTAATAAGGCACGGGGCGAGATTTTGTGCATCAGATCTTCCAAATGAGGGAATTTGCATCCCCGTTCTTTCTCGATCTTTTTCAGGCCGATGCCGGCAAACATCCGGTAATACCAGTCGGGAACCAGAGTTTGAATCCATTTTTTTTGGCTGTAAATAGCAACCCATTTTCGCATATACGGGAGCATGGTGGTGTGAGTTGCAAATATGCCGTCGGTTACAAAACAACGGATAAAAGAATCTTTACTTCCGGAAATCATGCCGGCACTGCCGCCTTTACTGATGCCGAAAAAGCCAATTTCCTTGGGAACGTCTGTTCGTTTCTTCAAGAATTCCAACACCGAATCCATATCGCGGACTTCGTACTCGGTTACCCATTGCAAAGGTTCGTAACCCGGTTGAGAATCGCTATCGCCCTGATTGCGAAATTCAAAGGTGAAAATATCGTACCCCGCATCTCGCAGAAATTGGCTGTAGGGAACGCAAGCCCAGCGATTGGAGCCAAATTCCAAGCCGAACAGAATTAAGCCCTTCTTCTGCGGCCGGGAACTCCTAAGAAAACAGCCCACCAGGTTATAGCCGTCACCTGTTTTAATGGTCACTTCTTCGGCATCTTTCACAGGTTGGCCTCGGGGAACAACAAATAATGGTTTTTCCTGGAAGATGCGGATCAAATAGCCTAAGAGATTCTGCTTGATGTGAAGATAAAGGTAGGTCCAGCCGATTATAAATGCGATCAGGAGAACCGTAAGAGTTCCTAAAACTATCCACAACCCTATCACAGAAGTACCTCTTCGTTTCAATTCAGAAGGTGCTTTTTGGTTCCGAAGCTGGGAAATTACCCGTTAGTCTTGAAAGCGGCTGGCAATTAGCGAGATGTTTTGACCGCCGAATCCAAAACTATTGCTCAAAATGTGGCTTACTCTTGTTTCACGAGCCTCGTTGGGAATGTAGTCCAGATCACATTCCGGGTCCGGGTTCTCATAGTTAATCGTCGGCGGAAGAACCCCTTTGCGAATCCCCTGGATGCTAATGATTAGTTCAACTGCCCCCGCGGCGGCAATGAGATGGCCCAGCATACTTTTACTGCTGCTGACCGGGATTTTGTAAGCGAAGTCGCCAAACACTTTTTTGATCGCCAGGGTCTCGACTTTGTCGTTTACCTGGGTGCTGGTTCCATGAGCATTGATATAACCAATGTCCGAGGGGGACAATCCACTGTCCTCAATGGCCATTTGGATGCAGGTGATTGCCCCGCGGCCATCGGGATGGCTATCGGTCATGCGAAAGGCATCTGCGGAAGAACCATACCCAGTAATTTCTCCGTAGATAGTGGCTCCCCGTTTTTTAGCATGGTCGAGTTCCTCAAGGATGAGCATGCCCGCGCCTTCGCCCAACACAAAACCATCGCGGAGCATGTCAAAAGGCCGGGATGCCTTCTGCGGAGCGTCGTTTCGAGTCGAAAGCGCGGTCAGCAAATTGAATCCGGTCATTCCCAAGGGATGAATCATACTGTGCGAACCACCGGCGATCATAGCGGTCACAGAACCTTGGCGGATGAGTTCGGTAGCTTCTCCGATGGCTTGGCTACTGGCAGCACAAGCCGTCAGGCAGTTATAATTAGGTCCCTCGATGCCGAAATAAGCGGCCATATGGCCGGGAGTGGTATGCAGTTCCTGTTCGTATTCTTTTTGGGCATGGAATTTTTGTAAGCCGCCATCAATGAAATCGGATGAGTTCACTCGCCCGCTTTCCGGGTCGATGCTTTGGGCGATCAGGGAAATTAAGTTGTGAAAATCCTGAATGCCTTCCCCGGACCCCAGGTAAATCCCAATTCGGGTTCGGTCGATGCCGTTCTTCAAGATTCCGGAGTCGTCAAGTGCTTGGCCGGCAGCCCCCATGGCGAAGCGAGTATTAACACCGGTATCTTCCCACTTGGGGTCATTGCCGACACATTTCTCGACCTGGTAATCCTTGACTTGGGCAGCAAATTGCGTCGGGAAAGATTTGGCATTGAAAAGCTCAATAGGACCAACGCCACTCTTTCCCTCAATTTGGGATTTATAGAGTTCCTCCACGGTGTGCCCCAATGGAGTGATAGCTCCCATACCGGTTATAACAACGCGTTTTCTCATTGAAAAATCATCTCTGTTGCTGATATCCCAGAAAAATGCGGAAT
>CAZPPD010000564.1:0-4444 GCA_964588185.1 uncultured Alcaligenaceae bacterium
CCGACCTATTCCAGAAAGGCATTTTACCAGCCGTGGATGTTGGTAAATCAGTTTACCGCGTAGGTGGTAAAACCCAGTTGCCTGCTTACCGCGGTTTGGCTGGTGATTTGCGGCTGTCCTACGCTCAGTTCGAAGAATTGGAAGCTTTTGCCCGCTTTGGAACGCGGCTTGACATAGAAACTCGCAAGGCCTTGGAACGCGGGCAGCGCGTTCGGGAAATCCTAAAGCAAAAACAATATGAACCATTAACAGCACCTCAACAGGTTGCTGTTTTGATGGCGGTTAATGCTGGGCTTTTCGACACAATTGCTGTGGAACAGATTGGTAAGGTTGAAAAACACCTATGCGCAACTATTCCTGAAGAATTGCCTACGATTTGCACCCGCATTGAAGCTGGGGAACGACTTTCAGAAACCGACCGCCAGGAGATTCTTCAGAAAGCTGCCTCGGTAATCTACAAAACCACAGGAATCGAAGTAGAAAATGCAAACGCAGGAGAATTTGAAAAGGCAAATTAAGGTAGCCGGCGACCTCCATTCGGTAGTCAAAACAATGAAAGCTTTGGCTGCTGTGAGCATTCGTCAGTACGAGGAAGCAGTCCGCTCCTTGGTGGATTTCACTCGTACTGTTCGGTTAGGTTTGCGGATCGTGCTTCGAAATCATCCCCAAGCGGCCCGAGTGTCACAAACCTCTCCCAGGAACCGTTTGGGAGCTATTGTGCTCGGCTCCGACCAAGGAATGTGCGGCCAAATAAATGATCAAGTAGTCGACTATACCCTAAAGAAACTACGGGAAGTTAATATTAATCGAGAACACCGATTTGTACTAGCAATAGGACTGCGAGTGGCTTCCCGTTTGGAAGATGCCGGCGAGGCTGTCGAAATGGGACCTGCTGTACCTAGTTCCATTGAGGGAATCACACCAACCGTCGAGGACATTCTCCTTCTGCTCGACAACTGGCTAACGCACCGCCAGTTGGATCATGTCATCCTTTTTTACAGTCGGCACGAATCAGGAGTTTCCCTGTTTCCATACTCGCAAAACTTGTTGCCGGTGGATCAACAATGGCTTCATCAGCTTGGCAAAGAGGATTGGCCTTCTCGGGAAGTCCCCACCTTCACTATGGATGGGGAAACCTTATTTTCTGCATTAATCCGGCAGTACCTGTTCATATCGTTGTACCAGGGTTTTGCCGAGGCCCTAGCCAGTGAAAATGCCAGCCGCTTGGCTTCTATGCAGTCCGCCGAACGCAACATTGAAGAACGCCTTGCAATGTTAGAAATGGATTTCAACCAGCAACGTCAGATGGCCATCACCAGCGAATTATTGGACATCGTTTCCGGATTTGAGGCGTTGTCGGAATAGAAAACCAGGGGTGATTAGGTAACGTTTGAAAGATTAACTCGGGTCAGTTTAATCCCCTGCTCCTTTACCAATAGGGTATCAAACCATAGAAGGCCTTCGTACAGGTATCGGATTTGGACCCCTCCGACTGATCTTTTTAGCAGCAGCTCTTTAGCCCGAAACAGAGTCAGATCATCGGGAAGTGCATATTCTTGCGAAGCTAATTTGGCTTTGACTTCAATAACTTGGGTGAGTTGCTGGATGTCCTCGAATAGTTGATTCAACGTTCCGGGATCAAGAACTGCTTGGTGCAGATCCGGCAGTTCTTTTTGCTGATTGGTAACCATGGTCACTCACTTTTACTGGTCAAGAACGCAGGCCGATCCAACGGCGATCCCTTTAGATGACATTGAAAACAACTTTGGCGTTCCGGATGAGTTGTTTGAAACGCCGCGGTTCCCGTTGGGCCATGACAGCTAAGGCAGTCACTGCTATTCAGAGTTGGATGGGGAATTAAGGGCGGCGCTTTGGGAAAAGATCTTTCTCCCTTAGCAGGTGTCTTCAATCCTTTAAAACTGTTAGCAACTAAAAATGTTGGTTCTTCTTTACCACCTACGGCAATGTGGCATTGTGTGCAGTTGGCATAAAAGGGATGACTGATCTTCGGAGTAATCTTGTTGTCGATCACCAATCCTTTTTCATGACATACCATGCAAGAAGTTGAGCTCAGCTCGGTAATTGGATGAGGGATGACCGGTGGTGCACCCAAAAAAGCCCGGCGATCAGCTCGTTCCTTCAGTGCTTTTTTGATCTCCACCTCGGCAGGTGCTTTTTTTGGCGGTTTAGGAGAGGCTGTTTCCAATCGAGTGAAGGAACTCTGCCAATTTCGGTTAGGACCAATTTTGGATTTCGGTAGTTCCTTGTAATCGACAACAATCGGAACCGCGCCTTTTGACTTGTTTACCGGTTCTTGTTGGGGAGGTATTTGCCAGGAGTTCTCCGCCGGCTGGGAAGCTTGTCTTGTTTGATGGAGGCCAACAAAAAAGCCGGTGATCGACACCGCAAAAATGGCAAACAACAGAACCTGAAAGCCTCTTTTCCAGGCTAAAGATTGGGATGTAGTTTGGTTCTCATTCAAGGCTAACTCTCCTTAAGATCCTTGGGCGACGTTGATCTTTTCCACCTTGGCTGCACATTTTTTGTAGTCCGGCTCCTTAGAAATCGGGTCGATAGCATTGATAGTGAGGTCATTGATCAGCTTATTCTCATCAAAGAAGGGAACAAACAATGTTCCGCGCGGAGGCCGGCCTCGGCCATTAGTCCAAACCGGGAGGTCCAACCGTCCCCGCCTAGTCGTAATGCGGACCACCTCACCATTGCGTAGGTTTAGATGCTCGGCGTCTCCCGGATTCATTTCAACATACCCTCTGGGCATGGCACTACGGAGGATGGGTACTCGCATGGTCATGGTAGCGGTGTGCCAATGTTCCAGCACACGGCCAGTGCATAGCCAGAATGGGTACTCATTATCCGGGCTTTCCGGGGGAACTTCGTAAGGACAGAACCAGATTTGCGCCTTGTCGTCATTCGTGGTGGAGTGATAAAACTGAATCCGCTTTCCTCGTTCTACAAAAGGATCTTCTCCTTCCACAAAGCGGAATTTTGTTTCCCTCCAGGCTCCGTTCCGTTCTACCACAGGCCACCGCAGACCCCGAGCCCGAACCAACTCCTCGTAAGGTGCAACATTCTTGTGCTTAAATGGAGTAAAACGGCGATAGTCTTCATACAGTTGTTTGTCCACGTTCACATCGTAGTAGTGCTGCCAATCCCAAACCGGAACCTCCTCACCTTGGTCGTTAACAAACTGGAAGATAAAGTTACCTTCGCGGTCCCGCATCCCTTGATGCCCCAGGTCAAAAAGTTTGCGAGCAATGGCAATAGTCATCCAACAGTCGTCCCTTGCTTGTCCGGGGGGCTGAACCATGCGGAACCATTGTTGCGTGCGGCGTTCGGAGTTACCGAAGATGCCGTTTTTCTCCACCCACATGGAAGCAGGCAAAACCAAATCCGCTAATTCCGTTGTTGCAGTGGGATAAGCATCTGCAACAATCAGGAACTTGTCCTGCAAGTTACGTTTTTCTTTGAAGATGCGATGTAAATCCGGAAGTGACTGTCCCGGATTAGTCACCTGAACAAACATAGTGGTGATATCACCCCCTTGATTGGTCGGCGTACAAAACTTTTCCCACATCAAGACCGTGTGGTGACCCGGCTGGCCATTCATGCGATTCTCAGGAAGATTCCACATCTGTTCGCACTGCCTACGATGATCGGGATTTGCAACCAGCCGGCCACCCGGTAAGGCATGAGCTAACGTGCCAACCTCACGGACTGTACCGCAAGCGGAAGGTTGCCCCGTCAAGCTGGTGGGAGCATCACCGGGACGTCCAAAATGCCCGGAAAGGAGATGAATTGAATGAACCAAGCGATTTATTGCAGTGCCTCTAGTGTGCTGGTTCATCCCCATGCACCAAAGACTGGTGATGCGTTTGTTGGGATCGGCGAAACGGTCAGCTAACATACGAATCTTGGCTGCAGGTACGCCGGAGATTCGTTCAACGTATTCCGGAGTATACCTGCGTAAGGAGTCCCGGTAGGCGTCAAAAGTTATTGCTTGCCCTTTAAGGGAAACGGGGTCGGTATCCGCGCGGAAGTTACAAAATTGCCGGACGAAATCCCGATTGTAACGATTGCCTTCAATGAGGAGGTGAGCAATCCCATTGGCAATCGCCAAGTCTGTTTGCGGCTTCATCTCCAGGTAATGATCGGAATGGGCAGTGGTTCGAGTACGCCGAGTCGCAATGTCAATTAATTCAACCCGGTGACCTTGGGATCTGCGGTCGACTACTCGGGAGAACAATACCGGATGCATCTCCGCTGAGTTGCTTCCCCAAAAGATCAGGACATCGCAATGGTCTAAGTCGTCATAACACCCCGCCGGTTCGTCTACGCCATAGGTGGAGATAAAACCGGTTACCGCCGAGGCCATGCACAAGCGGGCATTCGCTTCTATGTGATTATTACCTAGGCCGCCTTTCAT
>CAZPPD010000565.1:0-4434 GCA_964588185.1 uncultured Alcaligenaceae bacterium
GATTCCGGGCGGCGACTTCCTCGATCTCCACACCACCTTCGGCACAGGCCATAAAGACCGGCAAACCAATCGCTCGGTCCAAGACCATAGCCACATAAATTTCCCTGGCAATGTCGGCTGCTTCTTGAACCAAAACTTTGGATACCTTCTGCCCATCTTCACCGGTTTGCTTGGTCACCAATGGATATTGAAACATGACCGGGGCAATCTCTTCGACTTGTTCCCGTTTGGTGCAAAATTTCACGCCGCCGAAGTCTTTTCCGCTGTTCTTAAAGTTCCCTTTGCCTCGACCGCCCGCATGGATTTGTGCCTTCAGAACCACCGGACCTCCTGTCTTATCAAAAGCGGCTAGTGCTTCCTCCGCAGAGGAAACCACTGTCCCTTTGGGCACCGCAGCTCCCGCTGCCGCCAGTAATTCTTTTGCTTGGTATTCATGTATTTTCATTTCACTATTCCTAGAGCCACTGCATCTTTAAAATTCCACTTGGTTGGTCGCTTACTCGGTTTTTATATGACCGGAAACCGAAAACTGCCATCCGGTTTCGAACTCCAACGGAAAATTCGGATTCTCGATGCGGCTTTTCGAACTTTCCGGTTACGATCAGATGGAAAAAAATGGATGATCTCACAATCTCAGATCCTTGTGTGATTTTTGCCATGCGGCGAGAATCCATGGCATTCCGGCGGGAATTCAAACCGACGGAACCCTTTCCGAAAGCCCCTTTTTGGGCTTATTTTTGTGGCCCTTCCTGGTTAAGTGTCTTGGCGATTCATTGCGGTGTGGGAAAACACAAAATTGCTCAGGCAATGGATTGGATCCTGCAAAAACCAAAGTTCGGTGAATTGACCTATTGTCCCAAAGTGATCTTACTGGCCGGTTTCTCGGGTAGTTTGAGCGACCGCCTAGCCGTTGGAGACTTGGTTTTAGCCAGAGAAATCGCCAATCCTAAAGGCCAATGCTGGAAAACCACCTGGCCCGGGGATCTTCCCAACAATCTGCAGCCTCCTCTTACCGAGGGGAAAATCCTAATGTGCGATCGGATTGTCGGCAAGACCTCAGAAAAGAAGTCATTGGCCACTCAATTCGCTTCTCTCGCCGTCGATATGGAATGTGCCCTATTCGCGGAAAAATGCTCGGCAGCCAATATCCCTTTTGGCTGTATTCGAGCCATTTCAGACGATGTGGACACCGAGGTATCGGCAAAATTTATTTCCCTGCTCAGCGGCGGCAATGTTTCTTTGTGGAAGATATTTGCCGGCTTGATGAAATCCCCTGCGCTATTCCCACAAATGATGAGATTGGCAAAATCAACTGCCAAGGCTTCCGAGAATTTGGGGAAAGCCTTAGGAGAGTTGTTAACTTTTACCCTTTCCTGGAGTGATGAATTGGATGCTTAAGAGCGGGGCGTTGAATACGGCCGGGTAAATGGATGTCTACCTTCTTAAGGTGAAATATAAGTCTACAATATCAATAATCTTGTAATAATTCGGCCTCCCTTCAGGTGATTGTATGTTCTTTCGGAATAGTGAAGCTTACCCGCGTTCTATGCATTGGCTACTTCTCATACCATTCTTCTTTTCTGCTTCGGAACTATTAGCAGAAGACTGGCCGCATTGGCGAGGGCCTGATCGGAATGATATTACAAGTGAGAAATCGGGATGGAAAGGCGGTTCCTGGCCGGGAAAACGTTTGTGGAAAAGAAATGTCGGCGTTGGTTGCGGCAGTCCTATCGTGGTGGATGGCTGCCTCTATGCTCTCGGCTGGAAGAATAATCGGGATTATTTGCAATGCTTGGATGCACGCAATGGAAATGTTAAATGGGAGCAAGCTTATCGCTGTCCATTATATGGCCGCCGCAGCACCGGGGATAAAGGCCAATATGCCGGGCCCTCTTCCACTCCTGAATATGACACCGAAACAGGGTATATTTACACCCTCAGCACGGATGGCGATCTGAATTGTTGGAATACAAAACAGAGGGGCAAGAAAGTCTGGGGCATAAATTTCTACCAGAAATATAATGTCCGCCAGCGTCCGGCAATCGGCGGTCGCAGCCGCTTACGGGATTATGGATACACCACTGCTCCTCTTGTATTTAAAGACTGGCTTCTTGCGGAAGTAGGTGCTCCCGAAGGAACCGTAATGGCTTTCGATAAAAGGACTGGGCGGCGGCTATGGGTTTCTCAACTCAAAGATCATGCAGGTCATACCGGAGGCCTGGTCCCCATGCAAGTTGGGAATATACCTTGCGTAGCTGTATTAACTCACCAACATTTAGCAGTGATCCGATTGGATGAGGGGAACGCCGGAAAAACCGTGGCAAAGTATTTCTGGGAAACGCATTTTGCCAATAGTATTGCTACGCCTGCTGTGTATAAAAACTATGTTTTAATTACGTCTTCTTATAATCACGGGACTATTTGCAAACTGCAAATCACGAACAATAAAGCCCGGCGGATATGGGAAAAGAACTATGCCTCGGGAGTATGTAGTCCAATCATATATAAAGGGAAAATATATTGGGCCTGGAATCGCGCTCGCTGTCTGGACTTCGAATCCGGGAAACAACTTTGGAATGGCGGCAAATTTGGGAGCCCCGGCTCATGTATTATTACTGGAGACGGGAAACTAATAATCTGGGGGGGAAGCGGTCAATTAGTTTTAGCGGAGACCGCAGAGAAATCACCCAGCCAATATAAAGTGCTAGCCCAGAATCGAGTGACCCGCAGTATTGCCTGGCCGCATGTAGTTCTTGCCGATGGAAGAATCTTTTGCAAGGAACGCCGGGGAACCATCTTTTGCTTTGACATTCCCTAGACTGAATAGCCGGCCAAAGTCTTGGAGATTCCTTTCTCATAAAATCCAGCTCGAATAAAATGGGGGGTTGAGATTCCCCAAAAGGGGGAGTAATGTAACACTATACCCCCCAAGGTCCATCCTAAACAATCTCCCTTGATTCTAATGGAGTTAACCCATGATCTTTCGTGGCCCTGCAGGTCTTGGATTGCTGATATGCCTCGGTTTTTTGGTCGCCGCAAATCCTGCTTTTGCCCAAAAAGGCAGGAAAATCGAGTTTAATCGAGATATTCGGCCTATTCTCTCGGAAAATTGCTTTGTCTGCCATGGTCCTGATAACAATCTACGCAAGGCCAAACTTCGCTTGGATCAAGAAGAGAACGTTTATAAGGATCGCGATGGTTACAAGATTTTAGCTCCGGGTGATCCGCAGAAAAGCGAATTATTTCTCCGGATTGCCACCAAGGGCCGGGACCGTATGCCGCCGAAAAGAACCAACAAGAGCCTTACTCCCAAGGAAGTGGCTCTAATCAAAGAATGGATCGCTCAAGGCGGGAAATATCAAGGTCACTGGTCGTTTATCCCCCCAAAACAGGCCAAAGTTCCAAAAGTTAAGCTGCAAGCTTTGGTCCGCAATCCCATTGATAATTTCATCCTGGCGGAATTGGAATAAGAAGGCTTGTCCCCGTCCAAAAAGGCCGACAAACGCACCTTAGTTCGGCGGTTATTCTTTGATTTGACCGGACTGCCGCCGACACCGAAAGATGTGGAAGACTTCCTCAACAATAAATCGCCAAAAGCTTACGAAGAATTAGTGGACCGGCTCCTTCGCTCTCCTCATTTCGGGGAGCGTATGGCCGTTTACTGGCTGGATGTAGTCCGTTACGCCGACACCGGGGGATATCATAGCGACAATCACCGCGACATTTACCTGTACCGGGATTACGTCATCAACGCCTTCAACCAAAACAAACCCTACGATGATTTTGTGGTGGAGCAATTGGCGGGCGACCTACTCCCCAACGCTACCAAGGAAACCAAAATCGCTTCCGGTTTCAATCGCTTGCTGCAAACCACGGAAGAAGGCGGTGCTCAACCCAAGGAATATACTGCCAAGTATGCCGCCGACCGCGTTCGCAACACCGGTGTGATCTTCCTAGGGGTCACCATGGGTTGTGCCGAATGCCACGACCATAAATTCGACCCCGTTACGACAAAAGATTTCTACCAATTCGCCGCCTTTTTCGCCGACATCAATGAACGGGCTGTTGGCAGGCAAACCAAAAGTAAATTTCACACCTCCGAACAACAAAAACGATTGCAGAAGCTAAATGAGGCCATTTCCACTGTGCAAGAGGAAATCAACAAAAAGCGCCCCCTGTTAAAGAAAGGTCAGAAAAAGTGGGAGCAGGAGGCCAAAGCCAAGAAATACAAAGGGATTCCCGGGAATATTGCCAATGTTCTGCGAATTGACCCGGCAAAACGGAATGGCGGTCAAAAGCGGGCTCTCAAGCAGCACTACGAAAAGATTGCTCCGGAAATTAAAGCAGAACGAAAGCAAATGACCAAGCTGCAAAATGAGAAAAAACAACTGGAGAAAAAGATCCCGCAAACTCTTATTTCCATGCCTCGGAACC
>CAZPPD010000566.1:0-4429 GCA_964588185.1 uncultured Alcaligenaceae bacterium
TCTTCTTCTTCTCCTTGGTCAGGGTAATCCAGTTCCCAGTAGACTTTGTTTTGGATCGAGTAAGAAGCCCGAGAAGAAGTTTGCGGCTGAATCTCAATAAAATTTCCGGGAAGCAGAGCCGAAATTTCCTTGAACGCCGTCACCGGTCCGGGCATGGCAAAGAAGGTAAAAACATGGTTGATCCCCCGGAGGTCCGGTTCGCAAGGAACCATTCCCGAAGCAATCAGGGCTTTGATTTCCGAGGCAAAGAGGAACCAATCTCCTTGTTGGGTCCAGTATAACGGACAAATGCCAAAGCGATCCCGGGCCAGGATTAACCGTTGTTGACGGTGATCCCAAAGGGCAAAAGCAAACTGCCCTTTGAGATGGTCAAACATATCCAAGCCGTATTCTTCCCAAGCATGGGGGATGATTTCCGTATCACAGGAAGTGGAAAATTGGTGACCGAGAGCTTCTAATTCTTTTTTCTTCTGCGGGTAATCAAACAATTCACCGTTATAAACGACCGAAACGCTACCATCTTCATTACTGATCGGTTGTTGTCCATCGAACAAACCGACAATACTCAAACGGCGGGAAGCCAGGGATACACAATCTTGGCGAAGGAAACCTTCTTCGTCCGGACCGCGGTGTAGAATCGCATCCGCCATCGACTCCAGAATATGTTCGGGTAAGGTTCGCTGACCCGTTAAATCAATCGCGCCGGCAATCCCACACATAAAATCTCCCCATTCAGCCCAGAAAAGCTCTTTATTTTGCCAACATTGTCAATATTAACCAGTCTTCCTAAAAACTCATACGGTAGTTGGCAAAAATTGCGGCAATCCGGGCTTTATTAATTCCTATCTTTGTACTAGAGCACAAATTCTGATTGGATGGAGAGGTGGAAAGAACGATCTTGGAGATCTTTTAACCGGGAAGGTTAAAAGAACAAGCGGTCCTCTAGGTCCAAACTTTTCTCTGCCTTGAGGAGGGAATATCCAACATTTTGCGGTATTTGGTAACCGTTCGCCGGGCGACCGGGTATCCGCATTCATTCAGTTTTGCAACCAAATCCTCGTCCGACCAAGGTACCGACTTATCTTCGTTGTCAATCAGCTCTTGCAGCTTCTGTTTGATGGCCTCATAGGCAACTTCTTCACCACTAGCCGTTTGTTTCCCACCGCCAAAGAAGCGTTTCAACGAAAATATTCCTCGGGGTGTTTGCACCCATTTGTCGTCGACAGCCCGGCTGACGGTGGTGACATGAACGGAAACCTGATCGGCGATTTGCTGCATTTTCAGGGGTTCAATGTGTTCCGGACCGCGGTCCAGGAAAGCCCGTTGGTGTTTTATGATGGCCCGAGTCACCTTCATCAGAGTATCCCGCCGCTGTTCGATCGCCTCGATCAACCAACGGGCGGCTTGTATTTTGCTTTTCAGGAACTCCCTGGCTTTTGGGTCGGAGCCTTTGTCTTGGTAAAGCTCAATATATCGGCGGCTGATGTAAACATTGGGGGTCCAGTCATCCACCAGCCGGATGTCGTATTCATTATCCTCATTGAGTTCGATAATAATGTCCGGAACCACATATTGGACATTATCCGTTTGAAACTGTGAGCCCGGTTTGGGGTTGAGATGCTTGAGTGTTTCAATAGCTTCTTTTATGGTTTCCAGGTCAAAGCCTGTTCGCTTTTGAATGTTGGGCAGGCGATTGTGCTGAATATCTTCTAAATGGTTGGAAATCAGCACCCGCAAAACATCGCAATGGGGGGTTTCGGGGGTCAGTTGCAGTAATAAACATTCTCGCAAATCGCGGGCACCAACCCCGGGAGGATCTAACCGTTGGATCAGGTGAAGTGCGGCTTCCACCTCTTCTAGGGTAACCGGTTCTTCGTAGCCGGAAGCAATTTCTTCCAGGGATACCGGGTGAGATTTTCCCTGTTCATCCAGCCGAATCAAATAACCATTGTCATAGACATGGCTCAAGACATAATTGGCCAGTTTTCGTTGGTCTTCAGGACAATCCAGAAAGGATAATTGATCGTACAGGTAATCCTGCAAGGATTGAGGCCGGGACATCATATTGGCTTCGGCCAAATGCTTTTTGTCCGATTCTTCTTGAATGCGGTTACTAGAGACCCGGTGTTCTTCGTTAAAATGATCGGACCAATCTTCGTTGATGGCTACCAACCGGTCGAAATCTTCTTCGCCGTTGCCGTTCACATCAATGACCAATTCCTCATCCGGTCCGGAGGAATCATTTTCCCAATCGTCCCCCGATTGTAAATCTTCTCCGTTTGCCGCATCCTCGGAAGGGGTTTCTTTTAATTCCAAAACGGGATTGGTTTGTAATTCTTCTTGAAGGCGTTCTTGTAACGCCATAATGGGGAGTTGCAGGATTTCCATGGACTGAATCATGCGCGGAGCAATATATTGCCGCAACTCCGGCCGCATGCTGATATTCATTCCCATTCCCGGACCCATTCTCCACCACCCTTCTTACTTCCTATACTGCTGCATTGATTACCAACAAGTATGTCTAATTCCCCATAGCTGGATTCGCCAGAATTCAGCTTCTGTGCATTTACGTTTTCAAGATGAGTTCCGGCGAATCCAACTTTCAACAGAGTTCCGGCTGATTTCTGCCATATCCAGCCACCAATGCTTATTCCTGGCTCAAGCCAGGCAAATCCATCCCGGGGGGCAGTCCCAACCCGGAAGCCATCTTTTGGGTTTCCTCCGCAACCAATTCCCGGCACTTGCGAATTGCCTGATTGGCGGCGGCTTTCACCAAATCTTCCAACATCTCCTTGTCGTTGTCCTTGAAAGTGTCTTCGCTGATTTGGCAACTCACCACTTCCATGTGACCGTTGACCTTTACCGTAATCATGCCCCCGCCGGCGGTTCCTTCCGCAGTTATCTGGCCAATCTTCTGCTGAAACTGAGCCATGTCTTCTTTGAGTTTGGGAAGATTTCGCATTAAATTGGCAATCTGGCCAAATTTTTCGAACATTCTAACTACTCCTGGGGGTTTTCAGTTATTGCTTCCTCGGGCGGTTGACCAAATCCTTCATCCTGTTTTAAAACTTGCGCTCCCAGCTTGGCCATGGCGTATTGAATCAGTGGAGCTTTTTCCTGTTCTGCCTGAGCGCGTAAAGAGGACGCGGGATTTCCATCCGTGGAGACCCCTGAGGGTTGGTCATTGCCATCATCAGGGAGGAGATCAATACGAATTTGAAACGAGTGTCCGGTTATCTCTTGGAATGTTTTCTGAACCTGATTCACTCGCTCTGGATCTTCACAATGCTTATATGCAAGATTATACTTCGAAGGGAAGGCGATTACTAGTGTGTTTGGTCCAGAAATTGCTGGGAAAAGTTCGGGTTTGTCTAAACGACTTGCCAGAGAACCATTTAGGGATTGAAGAACTTTTTCCCAAATTTGCGGAAGGGTGTCGGAATTCACTTCCACCGGGCCATTATTTAGCCTTTCCTCGGGTTCTTTTTTTTTCGCCGACCCTTCCGGCGATTGCCGGAGAGTTAATCGTTCTCGTGATACGGCTGTTGATTCCTTTCGATCCGGCGGATTGGCAGGAGGGCGAATATTTTTATTACCAGTACCGGGATTTTGGATTTGTTGTGCCAGCTGACTTAAGGAAACCAAATTGCCTAAACGCCCCAACCGAACTAGGGCCATCTCTACCAATATCCGGGCATGTTCACTGTTACGGAACATGCGTTCTTTGGTCCGGACCAGTATGTCCAACCCAGCGAGAATGGTATCCAAGGTTAACTGATTGGCCTGTTCTTGCAAGAGTTGCTGGTGGGCATTGCTGATGCTCAAGGATTGTCCTTCGATTCCGGCACTAATCACAACCATCAAATCCCGCCAATACTCAATCAATTGGTCCACCAGTTCACTCAGATCCAAACCTTGATCGGCAATCATATTCAACTGGTTCAAAGCCGTTTTGGGATCTTCCGATAACGCTGCTTGCGCCAATTCAATGACCCGGTCATCATGAGCCGTTCCCAGGATCTGGTGGACTTGATCGATGGTAAGCTTGTCGGTGCCGAAGGCAAGCAGCTGGTCCAGCAACGACTCCGCATCCCGCATGGAACCACCGGCTCGACGAGCAACTAACTCCAGCGCTTCTTGGTCCGCTTCCATTTTTTCCAAGGCGACGATCTTGCTTAGTTGCCCGGCGATGTGTTTGACACTGATCCCGGCAAAATCAAATCGCTGGCAGCGGGAAAGGATGGTGATGGGGATCTTCTGGACTTCGGTGGTAGCGAAGATGAATTTTACGTGGGCTGGCGGTTCTTCCAAGGTTTTCAACAACGCGTTAAAAGCCGAGGTGGACAACATGTGAACTTCGTCGATGATATAAATTTTGTAGCGGGAACGACTGGGGCGAAATTGGACATTCTGACGAATTTCCCGGACT
>CAZPPD010000567.1:0-4428 GCA_964588185.1 uncultured Alcaligenaceae bacterium
ATCCTCTTGACCGACCATGAATATGGGGCAATGCATTGGTGTTGGGAGCGGGCGGCGCAAAGACAAGGACTCCGCCTAAAAACCTTCGCTTTGCCGGTGATGGCCGAAGACCCGGAAGAGATTGTCGAGGTTGCTTGCAAGGCATTTTCAGAAAACACACGTTTATTCTTTTTCAGCCACGTTTTATCTGCCACGGGATTGGTATTGCCGGCTAAAAGGCTCTGCGAAGAAGCCCGCAAAAGAGGGATCTTGACCTGCATCGATGGAGCCCATGGCCCCGGAATGGTTGAGCTAAAACTGAAAGACCTTCCCTGCGATTTCTATGGGGGTAATTGCCATAAATGGCTGCTTGCTCCGAGTGGAGCCGGGTTTCTTTATACCCGCCCTGGAAATGAAACCCTTCTTCACCCTCTGCATGTCAGTTGGGGTTGGAAAGCGGATGGAGATCCTGATGAACGAAATGAGTTTGGGTCCACTCACTGGCTGTTTCAATTTGAATTCGAAGGCACTCGCGATCCCTGTCCGTGGTTGGCAGTTCCGACGGCCATCGATTTCCAGCAAAAACTGGGTTGGGAAAATGTTCGCAACCGAAATGAAAAATTAGTTCAATTCGTTCGCTGGAAACTGGGAGAAGAATTGGGGCTCAAAATCTGGACTCCTACTCATCCGGAAATGCATGGATTTATGACCACATTCGTGTTGCCCAAGAGTACTGACGCGGACAAATTGAAAAATAACTTATGGGGCCTTCATCGAATCGAAGTTCCGATTAACCGGCGGGAATATGGAGTTCTGCTTCGTGTCTCTACCCACTTTTACAATATTAGCCAAGAAATTGAGAACTTTGCCAAAGTTTTACCGAATCATCTTGAAACCCTTTGACCAAATGCTCCGGAATTTGCCATTTTCTCAAGCAACGTATTTCATTAACAAAGCTGAATAGTACAATAGTGTTTGTAAATTGATCCCGGGAAGGTAAAGCAGGAATTCTGAATGATTTATCTGTTTCTAATCACCAATAGAGATTAGACCTAAATTTGGTGTTTGGAAATATTCCCCTTTGCCTGCCGACAATCCCTAATACATTATCTGGGAGTCTTTTTTAATTTACAAACCAGGGTGAAATCATCACTTCAGCGCGTTTTTCCCCGGTACGAAAACCTGGGGCAAGGTCAAAATGCAAGATGTAAATAGGCTAGACTGTTCTCGAATTGCCCAAGATCTCCAAATCCGAAAAGTTCAGGTGGAAAACATAGTCCAGTTGCTCGACGAGGGCAACACGATTCCGTTTATCACCCGCTATCGGAAGGAACAAACCGGGGGACTGGCCGAGGAGATTCTACGCCAAATCCAGGTTCGCATTAATTTGCAACGCCAACTTGCCGACCGCAAAAAAACCATCCTGAAGAGTATCGAAAACCAAGGCCGGCTTTCCGATGACCTGCGCGATCAAATCATCAAAGCCGACACTTCCAAACGGCTGGATGATTTGTATCTTCCTTTCAAGCCGAAAAAACGCACAGCCGCTACTACTGCCCGCGAAAAAGGCTTGGAACCGTTAGCCATCGCCATTTGGAATCGCGATCCTGCGGTCAGTAATCTGGAAGAAATTCTCCAGACCATGGTGGATCCAGACAAAAAACTCAACACTCCCGATGATGTGCTTGCGGGCGTCGTCAACATTCTGGAAGAAATCATCAGTGAAAGTGCCGACGTTCGGGCAGCGGTCCGCTTTACCACTTGGCAAACTTCGAATATCACTTCCCATCGCCAAGAAAAGCTGGCCCCTGAGCGCGGCCAAATTTATAAGGAATACTTCGATTTCAAGGAATCGGCACAGAAAATACCTCCGCACCGGATTCTGGCGATCAACCGAGGAGAAAGAGAAGGCGTCCTCAAAGTCAAATTGGAAATGGATGAGGAAAAAGTCCGAACCAACGCCCTGGAGGCTCTGGCGAAGCATTGTTGGAACCAAGCAAAAACCGGCCAACTGCAATTGCCTTCTACTGCTACCTCTCCGCCACCTTTAGTTAAAACACCGCCACCTGCAAAAAAAGAAGATAAACCCGCGGAAGAACAGAAGCTGAAGGCAGAAGAAAAGTCTTCGGCAGAAGAAAAAGCGGCCTCAATAGAATCCCCGCAAACTTCACCGGACCCAACTCCCGTACCCCCTTATTGCCCGGATGAATCGTCTGAGGAAGGGAAAGATTCATCCACAGTTCCTGGGCTGAACGGATCTGAAACTACTACTTCAACGGAACCCACTCCAGATAGTTCCGTTGGGGAAAACGGCAACGCACCTGCTTCGCAGCAACCTCCCGAGACACCGTCTTCGGAAACCACTGAGCCCGAAACTCCGGCAGAAACGGTTTCTTCTGATATGCCGCAGGAACAGGAAGAAAAACCTCCTAAAGCTGTTTCGGCAAGTGAAACCAAATCGGAAGAACCTCCAAATTTGGAGGACACCCAAACCGAAACGCCACCCCAAGCATCGGAAACTCCCGCCGGGGACCTTCCATCCGCCACCCCGACTTCGCCCGAAGGAATACCCGGTCTCCAGGTTCCGGTGGAAAATGAAGGAGAATTACTATTTCCTGAATGCGAATTTCGCACTCCCCATGCAAACTTGCTTCAAACAGCTTTAGATGGAGCATTAAATCGATTGATCCAGCCCAGCATTGAGAAGGAAATCCGCAAAGAACTTCGGGAAGTAGCAGAAGCACATGCCAACCAAGTATTTGCTTCTAATTTGAGAAGTTTGCTGATGCAACATCCGGTGCATAATCGCCGGGTGTTGGCAATTGACCCGGGATTTCGAACCGGTTGCAAGATCGCTGCATTAGACGAAACGGGCAACCTTTTGGATCATACCGTGATTTATCCTCACCCTCCAGTTAAGAAGAACAAGGCCAAAAAAGCGGCCAAAGAAAAAGTCAAAGACAAAAAGGCTGAAGAAAAGCCGCCGCACAATAAAAAAGAAGATGCCGGAGCCGCCAGCCCTTCGGAAGACAATACTTCCATACAAACCTCGACGGAATCTCCTGAAGCTGAAACAACAGGCCAATCAGCAACTCCACCCGAAGTCACAACGGATTCCGCATCTAGCAACAGCTCTACCCCAAGCAATCCGAATGTGAAGGCTTCCCAAGAAAATCCAACTCAATCCGAAAATCCGACTCTCAATCCGGGAGAGTCTTCCCCCCAGCCGATTGAAACCTCAGAAACTACCGCGGGGGCTGCACCGGAAACATCCGAAACTTCATTACCTCAAGATAAGAATCCGGAGACCACTCAATCTGGCTCTGAAGCTGCACCAGAGACATCTGAAACCAAATCTAACCAAGATGGGAATCCGGAAACTAACGATTCAGGAAGCGAAGGGGAAGCAGGTGACTCTGAACCCCCAACCGGCAATTCCGAGGAAGAGAAAAAGGATTCCACCCCACCAGAAGCCAACGGTGAAATCTCCTCAGAAGCAACGGAAACTGAATCTCCTCCGCAAACCGGCACTGAAGTAAAACCTTCTGCAGAAAATCCACCATCGGAGCAAGCAGCACAACAAGAGGAAAAAGTTTCGCAAGGCGAAGGGGAAAAGGTAGAAGATAAACCGGAAGAACCGGATACTCGCCAAATTGCCAAGGAAGCTTTACAAGAGATAGTTGCCAAGCACAATTTGAATGTCGTGGCTATCGGCAATGGCACGGCCTGCCGGGAAACCGAAGAATTGATCGCCGAGTTAATCGCCGAAAAATGTCCGGATTTAGAATATGTCGTTGTTAACGAGGCTGGGGCCAGCGTTTATGCCGCCAGCAGCACCGCCAAGGAAGAATTCCCGGATTTTGATGCGGCTCTGAGAGGAACCATCTCCATTGGCCGCCGGCTCCAGGATCCCTTAGCAGAGTTGGTAAAGATTGAACCGCAACACATTGGCGTTGGCCTTTACCAACATGACGTGAATCACAAGAATTTAAAGGAAACCCTGGAAGGAGTAGTCGAGTTCTGTGTCAATCAGGTCGGGGTGAACCTGAATACCGGAAATGTTCCTCTGCTCCGTTATATCGCCGGATTAAACCAGTTGGTCGCTCGGGAAATTGTTGATTTCCGGAGCAAAAATGGCTCCTTCCCCAACCGAGAAGCATTGCTCAAAGTTCCCAACTTTGGAAATCCGCGATACACACAAGCCGCCGGTTTCTTGCGCGTCAATAACGGCGACAATCCTTTAGACCTCACCTGGAATCATCAGGAAAGATACGAGTTGGTCAATCGACTTCTGGGGGAACTCGGCTTCGACGCAAATGTTCTTAGGGATGCCGACCGAAAGAAAGAATTGGATGCTAAGCTAAAATCGCTTTCTCCTCATGAGATCGCCAATAAACTGGAAGCTTCCGAAGGGACCATTCAGGATATCATTGAGTTTTTGCTTTATCC
>CAZPPD010000568.1:0-4422 GCA_964588185.1 uncultured Alcaligenaceae bacterium
AATGTTTCCGAAAAGTACACTTTTTTTCAGGCTGCCTAATATATTAAATAATGATCTCACGATTGATTGAACAAACAGGTTTGATAACCGGAGAAGGATATGTCTGAAGGAACCCATGCCCCGGAACAAGTAGCGGAAAATCAGGAAATTCCACAGCCCGAGAAAAAGGGGCCGGAGATTGGGAAGAATCTTTTTTGGGATGATTTCCGTATCGGATTGATAATTCTCGCCGGGGGAGCCCTTTTGGTTGTGGTGAGTATTTTGTTGACTTATGTTCCTTACCTGGGGTGGTTGGGTTACCTCGGAATCTTTTTGGGCGGGGTTGGTACCGTGCTGGGGGTCAAGGTTTGTGCATCCATTCCGGAAGAATCCGGGGTAAGTTTGTTTGGTTTGGCGGCGTTGGGAGCGGCAACTTTATGTCTTCTAGGGGTATTGGTTCATTTCTTTGCTCCCGGACTCGGATTGTTGGTTCCCACAGTTATCCTGTGGGCTTTGGCTCTTGACTTGTTTGCCTGGGTGATGCGTGGGGCAGCTGATTTTTTACAGAGCCAAGTGCTGGGATTGCTTACCATGCTTTACGTTGGCGTGGCGATCATCACTTCCTTGTTGTTTGTAGTGTTTGCTGTCTCCGGAGGCTTGGGAAATGCTCCAACACAGGTCATTCTCATTCTAGTGGGGATTGCGACCGTTTTATTCTTGTCATACTTGGCTACTGAAATTTCCAGAGCCATCGGCTTTGCTCAACAAGGATTGCCGGTGGGGGGACAAATTCCGGGGGAAAAAGTAACTGCCGAGGTGGGTGCACCGGAAGAACAGGCGGTGGCAGGGGAGCACCACGAAACTCCGGGAACAACCGAAGAGTCGCCGGTATTCTCGGAAACGGATGTGGAAAAGTTTCGTACTTCCGACAGCAGTGCCGGCCGGGCGATCGTGATGTTGATGACGATCGTGTTCGCCATCGGAGTTTTCATGTACACTATCGTGGCATTTATGGCCGCTTACAGCAGCTAATCGTTTTAGCGATCAATTTGTCGCAAAGTCGCCTTGGCTGCGTTCCGGACCTTTTCATTCTCGTTTTTCAGTTGTTTCCGGAGACTTGGAATTGCCGCTTTGGCTTCCGGACCCATGCGGCCCAAGGTTTCCATTACCACACTTTGCAAGTAAATATTGGAACTATCCACCAATGGAATTAAATGGGGCACTGCCTTATTTGCCGCCGGTCCAATTTTCCCCAAGGTCCTGGCGGCATCAATTTTAACTCCGGTTTGTTTATCCGCAAGCAAAGGGATCAGTTCCGAAACCGCAGGTTTTGCTCGCCCGGCAATCCAGCCTAATGCGGTAGCCGCTTGAGAGCGGACGTGATGATTCGGGTCGCTGAGTTTTTTCCGGAGCATTTCAATCGTCTTGTCGCTATTCGGGGCCACAATTGTCATCGCCGAGAGAGTGGATTCCCGAACTTGCCAGCGATCACTATCTAGATTCTCCAAGAGCTTCGGCATTACCTTTTGAGCCGATGGGTTCAGCCGCCGAAAGGATTCCAAAATAACATAACGGACCGCCTCATGGTCATCCCCGAAGCACTCCATTAGAAAAGGAACCATGTCTTTATCGCGGGGTCTGATTTTTCCTAACGCACGAGCGGCATCCGCTCTTACCTCCGGGGATTCATCCTTTTGCAGGAATTCCTTTAAGGCATCTTTGGTCTCTTTGGTAGCCGTCATTTCCTTCAACCGTTGAACGATAGATTTTCGAACTTCGAGGCTGGGTTCATCTTTGAGGGAGAACAGGATCTGCAAGCGGTTTTCCTTGGATAGCTCTTTCCACTGGTTGGAACCCGCTACCCCGGTGACCTGGAGGATTATGTTTTCGTAGACCGAATTTTTGGGGGAAATTTCCTTATCTTTGTCTTGCCGGTACCAATCCTGCCAAACTGCCAAGGGAATTTCCCGGTAACGGGGGCCAAAGAATTTTTGCTGAACGCGGATATCCTGAAATCCCAACCCGACAACAATACCGATCAGCAAAGCGACAAATAATAATCCCGCCAATATCTTCTTCAGCATCGTTGGACACCCATTTTCTGGTTTCTAGGCAAAGTTGTTTGTAAGCTTTAACCACTTGGGGTGAAATTTAAGCAATTTCTCTTGCCAAACCCCCATCTAACATTGGAAACTATATGTATATACTTCCCGTAGAAAATCATTCCTGCTATTTTTACCCCCTTCACTAAAGTGGGGTTAAAACTATCGCTTCCTATTTTCCCAAAGAAGAAAGTAAATTTTATGAAGCGAATCCTTTTTATGCTGTGCCTTCTGGGTGGTTTATTTCCCTCAATAATCGCCTTGGGTGATCGTGCCGATTCAAGTAAACCGGCTGATAAGGATGCGACCAAAAAGGAAATCCAGTACGCTCGGGATATTTTGCCCATCCTTTCCACTCATTGTTTCACCTGCCACGGTCCGGATGACGAAAACCGCAAAGCACGCTTGCGTTTGGACACTTCCGAAGAGGCGTACAAGGAATTACGCAGCGGCAATCATGCTGTGGTGCCGGGGAATCCAAAAGGCAGCGAAATGATCGCACGCATCTTCTCCACCGAAGAACCCATGCCCCCGCTCAGTTCCAAAAAGGCACTGAAAGAGTCCGAAAAATTACTCCTGAAACGCTGGATTGAGCAGGGAGCCGAGTATCAAAAACATTGGGCATTTGTTCCGCCAAAACGGCCGAATTTTCCGGAGGTGAAAAACCGGAATTGGCCCAAGAATCCGATTGATTACTTTACGCTCGCCCAAATGGAAGCTCGCGGTTTAAAACCGTCTCCAGAGGCAGACCGCTATGCTTTGGCCCGAAGGGTTGCCATTGATTTGACGGGATTACCGCCGACTTTGCAGATGGCGGATCGCTTTGTGAAGGATAATCGACCGGATGCTTACGAAAAGTATGTGGATGAGTTGTTGACAATGTCTTCCTATGGAGAGCGTTGGGCTGCCGTTTGGTTGGACTTGGCTCGCTATGCCGATTCCAACGGCTACGCCAACGATAATCCGCGTACCATTTGGATGTATCGGGATTGGGTGATCAAGGCCATCAACAAAAACATTCCTTTCGATCAGTTCACCATCGAACAAATCGCCGGAGATATGTTGCCCAAGCCCACGCATGATCAGTTGATTGCCACGGCTTTTCACCGCAACACTCTGACCAACGACGAAGGCGGCACCGATAATGAAGAATTCCGCACAGCAGCGGTGGTGGATCGGGTGAATACCACTTTTCAGGTTTGGATGGGTATAACCATGGCATGTGCCCAATGCCATAACCACAAATATGATCCAATTTCTCAGGAAGAATACTTTCAGGTTTATGCCATCTTCAACAACACCGAAGACAATGACGCCGGGGATAACCGGCCGAACTTAACTCTCTACACGCCGGAACAAAAGAAACAGCGGGCCAAACTGCAAGCGGAGATCGGCGACTTGCAGAAGAAAGTCAAACAGGCGGGGGATAATACAAAGGCTTTACAAAAACGCTTGAAATCTCTTCAGCAGCAACTCGGGCGAATCCGGGGAATCAATACGCCGATCATGAAGGAGCTTCCCAAGAATCGCCAACGCAAAACCCATATTCATATTCGGGGTAATTTCCTATCCAAAGGCGACCCGGTTCATCCCGGTGTTCCGGAGATTTTTCACGAATTACCCGAAGGCATGGTGAAGAACCGGTTGGCTCTGGCTCAGTGGCTGGTTGATCCCGAGAATCCGTTGACGGCTCGGGTAGTAGTAAACCGCTACTGGGAGCTTCTTTTTGGCCGAGGGCTTGTCGAGTCCAGTGAGGATTATGGCCTGAGGGGCAAATTGCCAACGCATCCGAAGTTGCTGGATTGGTTGGCTACAGAATTTGTCCGGCAAAAATGGGATGTTCAGAAGCTTCTCCGCTTGATGGTTACTTCTGCCACCTATCGACAAACCTCGCGGGTTACGCCAGAGTTGTTGCAAGAAGATCGCGACAACCGCTATTACGCCCGCGGCCCGCGTTTCCGCGTTCCGGCAGAAGTCGTTCGCGATCAGGCATTGTTTGCCAGTGGGTTGCTCAGCGACAAGATGTACGGACCACCGGTTCGCCCACCGCGGCCCAATTTAAATCTCCGTGCAGCATTTGGGGGTGGAACCGACTGGAATACCAGCAAGGGAGAGGATAAATATCGACGGGCGATTTACACCAAATGGCGGCGTACGACTCCGTATCCCTCCATGGTTTCCTTTGATGCTTCCGACCGCAATGTCTGTACCGTAAAGCGGCCCAGAACCAATACGCCCTTGCAAGCCTTGGTGACTCTGAATGATCCGGTTTACGTCGAAGCAGCCCAAGCACTGGCTCGGCGGATGGTTAAAGAGGGCGGAAAATCCGAGCGTGAACGCC
>CAZPPD010000569.1:0-4421 GCA_964588185.1 uncultured Alcaligenaceae bacterium
AATCCGCCACCTTTGCCCACGGAAGTTCATTGTGTAGAAGCCCCCTATGGTCTCCCCATGGCCCGAACGTTTGCTTCCATTCACCGGTGGAACTACTGGCAAGTGTTGCGGCGGCTGAAAATATACCTGGCCAAGAACAAATTGAATCCGGTCGAGACCATCATTGCCACCTTTCCGGACCAGTGGGAACTAACCGAAAAGTTTCCGAAAGTTCCTCTCATTTACGATCTGATGGATGAGCCCACCTTATTTGTCCGCCGGCATGAGCGCCGCCGCTATGAACGCCTTCACAACCGAATGCTGGGCCGTGCGGAAATGCTGATTACTTCTTCTCGAGTGTTACAGGAACGCTATGGGTTTCTGGCAAAGCAATCCCGGTGCATCACCAATGGAGTTCGCGAAGGCTTTTTTGCCGATCTGGAGAAGGCCAATCCTCACTCGGAGTTAGCAAAACTACCGGGCCCAAGATTTGGCTACATCGGCATGATTTCCCATTGGTTCGATTTTCCTGCGGTGACGGCATTAGCAAAGGCATTCCCGCAAGGATCTGTGATATTGGTTGGCCCGGCAGAGGTTTCCATCCCAAGTCTCCCTAGCAATGTGATTGTGTTCGGTTCGGTTCCCCACTTGGAATTGGCCCCGGTCCTGAAGGCTTTTGACGTAGGGCTAATCCCTTTCCGGCGAAGTGCGGGGATTGATGCGGTCAACCCCGTCAAGCTGTATGAATACCTGGCAGCCGGCTTGCCGGTGTTATCTTCTTGGTTTTCCGAACTTCGGGCTTATCTCGGTCTTATTTCGGTCTACCAGGACGCTCGCTCCTGCATCTGGGCCGCGGAAAAAATACTGGAAGCCGGTTCCACCAAAGAGGAGAAAGAGACCAGGCGAATATTTGCAAGAAAGCATTGCTGGTCGGTAAAAGTCGAAAAATTCCTTCAAGCCCTCCGCCAGATTAAATCCTCGAGGTCTGTTGCTGCCTAAGCATCCGGCCTGATAATTCTCCCGAAAAAAAGCCACCGGTGACCGCTGAGGAACTCAGATCCGGGACATTAGCCGCATAAACCCCTTCGAAACTGACGTAGTCTTTTGACTACCGGAGCAGGCATACAGGCCAAAGCCAGCCAGGTTGCTACTTGAGGTTGCCAGGGTTTGAATTGTAAGCTGCGGCAAAAATAACCTCGTGCGGACTTATGATCCCCTTCCTGAAATGCTTCGTAACCGGCCCAGGAGAATGCTTCAGCTTGTACTTCATGGAGGAGGTCCTCTGCAAGATTAATGCGCTCACGGTCTTGCTGGAGAGTTGCGGAAATCGTTTTTAGGAAATTCTCTGCAAGTTTCCGCTTGTAGCGAGTCAATTGATCAGGAAGCCCAACTTGATAGACGATCGTTGACAGGTCGCAATAGGCGACGGGCCCTTCTCGGCAAATTCGGAGGTAGTATTCATAATCTTCTCCAGCAAAATCCAGATCGGGGTTGAATGCTCCTACTTGTTCAATCCGGTCGCGGCGGGCCAGGACGGTAGAGGTATGAACCAGATTCCCGGTAGTCATTTGGGAAAAGATGTTTCCCCACCAAAGAAGGCGATTTCCTGCAAGATCTTTTCGTTGCGGGATAACATCGGCGAGCGGAGTTTTGTTCGTGAATAGCTTGTCTCCATCGAACCGGAGGTAGGAACTGTACATGGTTCGCAGATAAGCAGAATTGATTAGCCGGCCATCTGGCCCAATGGCTTCCATGTCACTCCAGATCATTCCGGCTTCAGGAAGGTGATCCAGACAAGCAATCTGGACCTCCAGCTTCCACGGCTTCCAGAGGTCATCCGAATCCAGGAAGGCAATTAAATCTCCTTGGGCCAGGCGAAGACCATGATTCCGGGCAGCACATACGCGAGCATTTTCCTGATAAACATAACGGACCCGGAAATCCGATTGGAAGTGTTCTCGGATTAAATCCCCGGTGTTGTCATTAGAGCCATCATCGATCACCAAAACTTCAATGGGTTGATAAGATTGAACCAGAGCGCTTTGAATGGTAGGGATTAAGCAGTGGGCACGATTATAAGTCGGAATAATCACGCTAACCAACTTGCTTGACATTATTTTTCCTTGGGAATGGGACGAAAAGCTCAAAGAATCAGTCGCCAGGGACTTATTTACTATAACATGCAAATACTTTGGTTGAATTTAATGTGTCCTTGGATCATATCCCTTTGCTTGACCTCAAACCCGGCTATGGTACTCTAAAATTGTTAGGTGTTTACCTGGTTTAACAGGCGGGCACCTAGGCAAGGAAACGCAGCAATTTCCACACGAGACAATGGCAATGACTGAAACTTCTCCACTGCCAACGCCTACTCCGGAGCAACGCCGGGTGGCAGCCATGCAATTCGAACGAGCCAACCAGGTTGTTGCCAGTGGGGATTTTGATTATGGAATCAAACTGCTTTTGGAGTGTTGCAAAATTGATCCCGGCAATCTCATCTACCGGAAAGCTCTTCGGCAAACTCAAAAGGCAAAACACAAAGGCAACCTGCGGGGAGCCCGCTTTGCCACGGTCACCACTGCGGCGGCCAAGCTGCGTCTGAAAAATGCCCTCAACCATAAAGAGTATCAACGAGTATTGGAAATAGCAGAAGAGATCCTCGTGGCAAACCCCTGGGATGTGGGAGCGAACTTTGCGGTTGCTGAAGCCTATGATGCCCTGGAAGCTTATGAGCCGGCAATTTGGTCGGTGGACCAGGCTCGCCAAATGGCTCCGGAGAACCTGAAAGTTTTACGCAAATTGGCACACCTCTTGGAAAAGACAGGCCATTTCACTCAGGCTCATGGGTTATGGGCCTTTATTCGCAAAACCCATCCCGCAGACGAAGAGGCGCAGAGAAAAGCCAAGGACTTGGCGGCAAGCGAAACGATTGCCAAAGGGAATTATGAATCGGTTATCAAAGCCAACAGCGGAGAGGAAGAAACAACGGTAGACGCACCGGCATTGTCTGCCACCCTTGAGAAAACGCCCTTACCTTCCACCGAACGGAAGATGAGAGATGTCGAGAAGGTAAAAGCCAAAATTGAGGAGAACCCTCAGGATTGTGCCAATTATCTGCAATTGGCCGCGATCTACCGGAAGCTTGGTAATTGGAATGAGCTCCGCCAGGTTTTAGAGCAAGGAGTCGCGGCCACCGGCAATTCCTTTGAACTGGCCATCGCCCTGACGGAGGAATCTATTCGTCCGTTCCGCAAGGACTTGGCAATCGCGGAAGAAAAGCTCCAGGAAAATCCCGAAGATGCGGAAGTGGCCCAATTGCGGGTCCAGCTTCTCAAAGAAATCAATCAACGCGAGTTGGACATATATCGTCAAAAAGCGGACCGCTATCCCACGGATATGAGCCACCGCTTGGAAATGGGAATCCGCTTGCTGCAAGGGGGCCAAGTAGACGAAGCCATTAGCCATTTGCAAACCGCCAGAACCGATTCCCGAATTCACTGGAAAGCCCTGCTTTATCTTGGCTTTTGCTTCAAGACCCGAAAAAACTGGCGATTAGCCCAACGGAATTTCGAAGATGCCCTTCGCAATCTACCGGTCAATGAAACCACTCGCCGCAAAGAAGTCCTTTTCCAACTGGCCGAAGGCTGTGCCGATTCCGGAGATATTTCGGCGGCCATAGAATGGGGTTACGAATTGGCGAATGAGGATTTCGCGTACAAGAACATCGGGCAGCTATTGGATAAGTGGCAAGAGAAGGTCGAGAAAGAATGAAGAATCCTAATGAAATCTCTTGTGGAATAAATATTGGATTGCTAAATTGTGGTTGTAAGGAAGAAACCGGAGAAACGAGAGTGACTAGTTCCATTTTTCATCCTGTAGCAATCGTAGCGATTATGAACATCGCCGTAGCAGGGATTGCTGCCGTTGCACCAAGTTAATTCCGGGATTGTAGGTCAAGAATGATAAACTAAACCCCGGATTTCTCCGGGGTTTTTTCTTTTGATGAGGGTCCAACTAATGTCTCCAGCACCGGTGGTTTTTTCGAAGCGTGCGGACCAAACAGCCGAGCAAATGATCAGCTATTTTATGCAGCAAGCGGTGGAAAACCCGGACTTGATTAGCTTGGCTGCCGGCCTGGTCGATCCGATTTCCCTGCCGGGAAGTGAAGTGCTGGAAACGATTCAAGAAATTCTTGGGGAGCCTGCCTCTGCCCGCGCCGCCTTGCAATATGGGACCACCCAAGGGTACACACCCCTTCGCGAAGCTTTGTTAAAACGCACCTTTGCCTTGGACGGAGTCTCGCCGGAAGACCTTTCCCTGACGCCGGGAAATGTGGTGATAACCACGGGGTCGCAGCAATTCTTGTATCTGGTCGGAGAAATGTTGTTGGATCCGGGAGATCTGGTAATTACGGAGGCTCCTTCCTACTTCGTCTTTCAGGG
>CAZPPD010000570.1:0-4413 GCA_964588185.1 uncultured Alcaligenaceae bacterium
GAAGCCCACCGCACCGGGGCGACCGAACTTTATCTGGATCGCATGAAGCTCACTAAGCTGCCGGAGTCGCTGGGCCAGCTCACGCAGTTGCAGACGCTGGACCTCTCCCACAACCAACTGTCAACGCTGCCGGAGTCGCTGGGACAGCTCACGCACTTGCAGACGCTGGACCTCGCCCGCAACCAACTGACGGCGCTGCCGGAGTCGCTGCGTCGTTGCGAGCGATTGAAAGGTCTCTTCCTGCACGGCAACGAGGCGCTGGGCATCCCGCCGGAGATACTGGGACCGAAATGGGACGAAACGAAATGGTTCGGCGGCAAGAAAGATCCCGCCGACCCGCGGGCGATCCTGGACTGGTATTACCAATCGCGGGCAGAGCCGACACGGCGACTGAACGAAGCCAAGATGCTGCTGGTGGGCCAGGGCGGTGTGGGCAAGACCTCGCTGGTTCATTACCTGATCCACAGCAAACCGTGCAATCCCGCCGAACTGCCGACCGAAGGCATCAACATCGACGATTGGGACGTCCAGGGCAAAAAGGGCGCCGACGGGGAATTCGAGCGGATCAACGTCCACGTCTGGGACTTCGGCGGCCAGGAGATCATGCACGCCACGCACCAGTTCTTCCTCACGCGGCGCAGCCTGTACCTGCTGGTGATCGACGCGCGGGCCGGCGAGAAGGAAAGCAACATCCACTACTGGCTGAAGATCATCCAAAGCTACGGGGGCGACTCGCCCGTGCTGGTAGTCATCAACAAGTGCGACCAACATCCCCACGAACTGAACGAGACGCGTCTAATGCGCGACTACCCGAACATCCAGGGCTTCATCCAGACCAGTTGTGCTGACGGCAAAGGAATCGCAAAACTTCGCCGCGAGATCGGCAAGCACGTCCGCCGCCTGCCGCACGTCTTCGACAAACTGCCGCAGAGCTATTTCGAGATAAAGGAGGAGTTGGAGCGAACGGCGCAGGAGAACAACTACATCCCGATCGAAGACTACCGCCGTATCTGCAAACGCCACAAGGTCGAGAAGCCTGAAAGCCAGAACAACCTGATTCGCTTTCTGCACGATCTGGGCGTGGTGCTGAACTTTCAGGATCCGGACGATCCCTACGGCCAGAACGACCCGTTCGTCCTCAATCCGGAATGGGTGACGGGCGGTGTGTATGCCATCGTCAACGACAGGAAACTGAAGGAGAAGCGAGACGGCCTGCTGAACCCTCAGGAGCTGGCGGCCGTGCTCAGCACGCTCGACGGCTATCCAATGGACCGCCACGACTTCATCGTGCGCAAGATGATGCAGTTCGAGCTGGCCTACCAGATCGATCACGGCCAGCAAACACGCTGGCTGATCCCGGAATTGCTCGACCCGAAGGAGCCGGGCGAGCTGGACTGGAAGCCGGACGAATCCCTGAACTTCCAATACGCCTATCCCGTCCTGCCGGCAGGCGTACTCTGCCGCTTCATCGTACGGATGCATCGATACGTCGACCGCAAGCGCAGCTGGCGCAGCGGAACCGTTCTCAACATTGACGAAAATACGGTCCTGGTCCGCGGCGACATGGAGAAGAACAAGGCTTTCATCGCCGTTCAGGGGCCCGTCAGGCATCGCAAGGAGCATCTTGCGATCGTCCGTGACGCGTTCCGTCATGTGCATTCTACGATTCCGGCTTTAGGCCCCAAGGAGGAAGTACCGTTGCCGGACGAAGTGGCCGTTGCCGTGCCGTATGACCATCTCCTGAAGCTGGAGGAACTCGGCGAACGCCATTGCGTTCCCGTAGGCGCTTGCAAACGCTATGCGGTCTCCGAACTATTGAACGGAGTCGATTCTACCCGCAATCAAGATGAACGCCGAAAACGAATGCGAAAGGAGCGAATCGAAATGGGCGAAAAACACGTGTTCATATCCTATTGCCACGACAACAAGGACGACGTGGCGCGGTTGGTGGAAGACTTGGAAAACGCAGGCGAGCCGGTCTGGTGGGACGAACACATCCTCGGCGGGCGCGACTGGAAAGAAGCGATCCGCGCGGCGATGAAAAACGCCTATGCTGTCGTGGTCTGCCTATCGCCGGAGTTGGCCGAGCGTTATCGTTCCGGCGTCTATCCCGAAGTACGCGATGCGATCACTACCTTCCGGCAATACGGTCCGGGTCACGCCTACATCTTCCCTGTGCGGCTGGCAGAATGCGAAGTCCCTGCCATCGAGATCGACGATACCCGAACGCTGGAACGGATTCAGCGCATCGACTTGTTTCCGGAAAGCAAACGCAGCGCAGGTTTGCGGAAGCTGGTGGAATCTCTCGCTGCCGCGCCGGGGCATCCGTGAAGCCTCTTTCAGACACCGAGTTGGTTAGCTCAAGACCCCAAATCGCTCCGGTGTGAACACTCGCGGCTGCCCTTTCCCGTGCTGACCGCGGAGGAAATGCTGGGTGTTTACGACATAGAACTGAACAAAGACTGGGTGAAGCGGTCGGCCCCGTCTTGAACTTGCTGTGCGGAACCTTGAGCCTGGCCCTGCCGATTAGCGCCTCGTGCCGGCGGTGAAAACGTGAATAGGGAATAATCCTTTGGAGAATCTAGAGCTATTAGTCGATCTGCATAAGGACGGCGACCGTCAAGGTCCCGGGGGCAATTCCGAAACAGAACTCGCTGTTGCTTTGGGGGCTCTCGACCAATCGAAACGTTTGAAAATCGCGGATATCGGTTGCGGGACCGGGGCTGCAGCGCTCGGCTTAGCGAACACGTTAAATGCGGAGATCGTTGCGATAGACTTTGTACCCGAGTTCATCGAAATCCTGCAACGCACCGTTGAAAAAAGTAACTTGAGCCAGCATATCCACCCTGTTGTCGGTTCAATGGAGGACCTCAAATTCTCGAATGAGGAACTGGACGTAATTTGGTCGGAAGGAGCGATCTATAATATCGGCTTCGAAAGAGGAATAAACTATTGGCGACAGTTCCTGAAGCCGAATGGGGTGTTAGCCGTAACGGAGATCACTTGGCTAACAGACCGCCGCCCTGCTGAAATTGAATCGTACTGGCAATCTCAATACCCCGAGATATGTACTGCTTCCTTGAAAATGAAGATCTTGGAAGAAAGCGGCTATATTCCAATTGGTTACTTCGTTCTGCCGGAACACTGTTGGTTAGACAACTACTATCGACCGCTGCAGAAAAGATTTGACGATTTTCTCTCCCGACACCCCAACAGCGAAGACGCGCAAGCAATCGTCGAAGCTGAAAAATTTGAGATCACCATGTACGAAAAGTTCAAAGACTACTTCGGCTATGGTTTTTATATTGCAACCAAGAAACCATGATTGCGGGCAGGAGCATAGGCAAAAAAGCATATCTAAAAGTTCTCCCTTAAAGACAATAAGAGAATAGGAGAGATCTCTTCCGGACCGGAACTTTAATCCGACCAGGGCATTTTTCCAAACCAAGGAGACAAAAAAATGGCTGAAGCCTGATAACTGAGAAAGCCCTTCAGATGGGTTTACCAAAATCCAGTGGGACCCCCAAAAAATTCTCCATTGACACTTTTTGGATGGTGACTTATATCCCCGCCCATTATGAAAAAGTATTTTCTGCTGCTCCTTTGTTTCTTGTTGCTTTTGGCAACCTGGGCGACTTTGTTTGCTCAGTCCGTGGTTTCGGTCCGCCCGCGCGGCACGGTCCTGATTTTGGACAATGGCCGCATTATGGAAGGGGACATTGAAAAGATTGGCAACAAATACCGCATCCGCCGGCAAATCGGAGAATTGTGGATCTCGGCTTCCCGAGCCAAGATTCTTTGTAAAGACCGCAATGGCGCTTTGGAAGTCATGCGGTCTCGAGCGAACTTACGCGATCCGGATGAACGTTTGCGATTGGCTCGTTGGTGTCATCAGAATGAAATGTTCAGCCAAGCAATGAAGGAAGCCGGCCAGGCATTGGAAATGCGGCCGGATCATGAACCGACCAAATATTTCTTGGGAATGTTAAAGAGAACGGCCAAGATCGCCAATCGTCCCCCTTCCCCCGTGGCAAAACCGAAAGAGCTGCCTTCCATTCCCTCGTTGGACTTGGGACCGGAATCTTTGAAATTGTTCACGACTAAAGTGCAGCCCATTCTCATGAATACTTGTGCTACATGTCATATGGGTGGCAAAGGTGGAGACTTCCAATTAAGGCGAACATTTGGGAGGGGAAGTGGTGCTCGCGGGACCACGCTGTACAATTTGGACGGGGTAATCCGGCAAGTGAATCTGCAGCGGACTTCTCTGAGCTCGCTGCTATATAAGTCGCTGAGTGCTCATGGAAACGCCCCGATACCGCCATTACCTTCGCGGCAATCGTCTCCCTATCAGACATTAAAGAAGTGGATTGAGTTGACGGTGGAAAACAATCCGCATTTGCAGGAGTTGCA
>CAZPPD010000571.1:0-4409 GCA_964588185.1 uncultured Alcaligenaceae bacterium
AGCCCACGTGGTCGGGGCTTAAAAGGTGGATGATCGGGGTTTGAAAATCCAGGTCGATGAGGACAATCTACGGCGGCAAAAGCACTACCAAAACATTAGTGACAAGAAAATCCGAGAAACTATTCGGTTGGCACTGAGGAATGACCCCCGCGTGATGAGTTTTGACCCCAAGGTAGAAGTAGAGGACGGGATCGTGACTCTTTCTGGGAAAGTTGGGTTTTTACGTGCCAAGCAAGCCGCAAAAAATATTGCCTTGGCAACAATCGGAGTCCAGCGGGTTCGTGATCATCTGAAAGTCCAATGGGCCAAAGACGGACCAACCGACAAAGAAATCGCGCAATTCGTGCTTGAAGCTCTGCTCCGCGACCCTTACGTACAGCATCAGGATATACGGATACGTGTTCGCAAGGCTCACGTGTCTCTGTATGGACTGGTCGACTCCAAGTTCGAGAAGATGCATGCCGGTTGGACCGCCGGCGGGCAAAAGGGAGTTGTCCATGTCAATAATTTCTTAACCATCTCGAAGAAGTGGGTTCCGAAAAGCGACAAGGAGATTAAAGAAGCTCTCGAGGAAAAACTTAAGTTCACCTTTTTACACAAGGCAAAGGATATCGACGTCTTGGTAGAGGACGGCGTGGCGATTCTCAAAGGCACCGTGGATAATTGGATGGCTTGGCAGGTGGCGATGGACAAAGCCCTCGAAGCAGGTGCTCGACGCCCCCATAACCTGCTGCGGGTCCGTTTTGGGAGAGCCTATTCCGCCCTAGGTTACCGAGGACCGCGGATGTATATTCCGCGATAAACTTTGGATTTGCCTGCCGACGAATTCCATCCACCAAGACCGGCAGGATTGGCCGAAAGGATGATTACCAGCATAAAAGGCTCACAGCATTTAGAACGCCGGGGAGATAATCGAGGGGCGTGATAGCTGTGGGCCTTTTTCTCGGGCTAATCTATAAGCCAATTTCGTCATTTCTTCCTTTCCCATTTCGAGATCTCATAAGATAGTTTAGGCTTTTTTTTCCAAGCCAAAGTTCCGTTAGGAGTTGATTTGCCGTAAAGGATTTCATGTGATCGTTGCCTATTTCCATATTGCCAACGGCAGTTTGAAAAAAAGTGATTCCATTGAAGAGTTGGCCGATTTTTGGGGCCGGAATCAAGGTGAAGTATGGGTGGATTTGGAAAATCCTGATACAGATGAATTAGATGCTGTGGGTAATATCTTTCATTTGGACGTGGATGCTCGGGAAGATTGTTTGCATGGGGATCAACGCCCGCGCATTGACGAGTTCGAAAATCATATCTTCCTGGTGTTGTACGGCATGTTTCGCACTGAGGATGAGCCTGAGATTTTGCCCCGAAAATTGGCGGCTTTTTGCGGCAGTCGATTTTTGATTACCGTTCACAGCACTCCTCTTCGTTCAATCCAGGAAACCTTCCAGCAATGTGAAAGAAGACCGGGCATTGTTCTGAAAAAAGGTGTTGCCAGCTTGCTCTACCGCATTCTCGATCTGGTTGCCGACAAGTACGGCCTCCTGACGGGAAAGTATGAAGATTTTATTGACAATTTGGAAGAACAATCATTGGATTTGGATATCAATGAAACAATTCTCAAGGATACTGCAGAAATCCGCCGGGACTTGCTGGAATTTCGACAAATGGCAGTGGCCCAGCGCGATTTGTTGACTCCAATCACCGAAGGGGAATATGAGGTGATTTCTCCGACCCTGGAGCAACGCTTCAGCCATGTCCGCGACCATTACCGGCAGGTCATCGAGCGAATCGACCTCCTGCGGGAAAGAATTCAGGTGATTCGAGAAAATTTTCACGCCGCCCAAGCCCGGCGTATGAATACGATTGTCAAAACATTGACAATCTTCTCCGCACTGCTGTTGCCGCTAACTTTTCTGGCCAGCATCTTCGGCATGAACTTTCAATTCTGGCCGCCGCCGGACCATTGGGCCAGCTTTTGGGGTGTGCTTGGGGTCATGGCGGTTTTAGCCGGGATACTACTGATATTTTTCCGCTGGCGCAAGTGGCTTTGATACCTCGTAGCTTTCCGCTCCCGAATTTTCGTAGTGGTGATAAACCGTTCGGTGGGGAAATGGTATCTCGATATTTTGGGCATCAAACTTGTTCTTAATCCTTCGCAACATTTCCCGCTTGACCAGCCATTGCTTCAGCGGCTTGGTTTTCAAGAGCAATCGAATTACCACCGCAGAGTCAGCGAATGCATCTACCCCGAGCATTTCGGGGTTATCAATGATAAGGGGGCCGAAGGTTGGGTCTTGGCGAATAAGGAAGGCCTCCTCCATAAGGATTTCCATAACGCGATCCACATCTTCTTTGTAGGCCACCCCAATATCCAACTTAACCCGCGACCAACTATGGGTGAGGTTGCTGACGGCAGTGATGGAACCGTGGGGGATGATGTGCAAGGTTCCTTCCAAATCCCGCAGGGTGGTAATTCTCAAGGAAATCTTCTCCACCTGACCGGCAAGATCATTCACCTTGATCACATCGTTGATCCCGTATTGATCTTCCAGCAGGATGTTAAAGCCATTGAGGTAATCGCGCAGGAGATTTTGGGCGGCAAAGGCAATAGCTAAACCAACCACGGCAGCCCCACTCAGCATGGTGATGATGGGAACACCGATCTCATCCAATAGCATCAGGATTCCCACGAAAAGAATCAGCAGGCGAAAAGTGCTTCGGAAAACGCTTACCAGGGTTGCCGTGCGTTCTTCCCTTTCCTTTTCCGATTTCTTTTTACGGCTGCGAGCGGTGATAATTCGGACGAGCCGTTTGCTGAATGTCCGGGACAACACAATCAGCAGCACCATGCAAATAACAATCAAGGCTATTTTCGGACCATGATCCAATAACCATTGCATTATATTTCGGGCTGTATACGGGTTTTGCAGGGCAGACAATTCTTCCTGGGCAACCTGGAGCTTGCGTTCTTTTCCCTGGGCCTCTCGGGCAGCCAAAAGTTGCTCCGAAAGAAGAGCGTTTTGTTCTTTTTGCAAGGCGGTGAGGCGATCCGAGATTTGCCGGGATTCATGGCGGGTTTCCGCGGATTCCGTCTCAATCTCCCTTATTTTTTCCAGGAGAGCCTCAATTTCCGCTTGCGGAGCATCCTCTTTTTCTTTCTTGCTAAGTTCCTTGGTAAGGACATTCAATCGTTGATACTGAAGGTCCGCTTTCTGCCGGTTGGTTTGCCGGCGGTTGTTCTCCAATTCAATTTGACGCCGCACTTTGTCCAGGCGGTTGGAAATAGCCAATTCTTTATCTTTGGCCTGCTTGGCGAGAGCTTCGTATTTTTTCAGTTTGCCTTTGGCTTCGATGATTTCTTTTTTCGAAGGGGTTTTATTTTCCTCAGGAGCTTTCGCAGGAGATTCCGGTGTTTTATCCGTTGAACCTTTTTGTCCGCTGTTTTCCGGTGGGGTTTCCTTCTTAGTCGATGGAGTAGGAGTGGTTTTTGAAGCGGGGGTTATGCCAAGCATTGAATTGAGGGCAGCTTGATCTTCTTCGATCTTCTTGGGCAGGGATTTTACCTGTTCCCGCAGGGTTCTCCACTCCTTGATCACCAAGTTGAAGTGATCCCTCGCCGCCTGCCATTCTTTAAGCTGTTTGTTTATTTTTTCTTCCTGGGCTTCCACCTCTTTGGTTTTTCCTAGAGCTTTGAGTTTAGTCAGTTCTTCTTTGCTCTTGTGCAGGAGATCATCAATTTCACCAAACTTTGTTTCGGCTTTGTAGAATTCGCTTTCCGGGTCTTTCAGTTCGGCTTTGTACTCTTCAAGATTCTTCTTGTCGTTTTCCAAGGTGCGCCGCAATCGCAGCATCTTCTCGGCATCGGAGAGGCCGTTTTTTTCCTCCAAGATTTTTGTCGGCTGGATTTTCCCACCTTGGTTCGGGGAAGAGACGGGCGGGTTTTCTTGACCTAGGGCTAGGCCTGCAGCCGAGAGAATAGTTATCAGGGTTCCGGCCAAAAGAAGGTATCGCATTCCAGTTCCTCGCAAACAATTCGGCGTCCTTGCCGATTGGCGGGGCACCATAGCTTCACCCCAGGGTTTTGGTCAACCTTTTTTGGAGTAGCATTGGATGTGAAAGGGTAGGGGGGTCGGGAGGTTTGTGTGGGGCAGATAGTCTGGTCGAGTTGTTTTGCCGCCCCCCAGAACATTGTAAACGTGAGGAATCTAATCGTGATCTACCCTTGGTTTGTCAACGATATATAATGCCAACTTATTAGACAAATAGGTTTTTGACGAAAAACTTGGCCACCAACCTAATTGCTGCCAACCGAACATGGCTACTTTCAGGACTCTCAGATCCATCTTCCGTGGAATCAAAACATGGTTCAATCAGGCTCCGTTTGCCTTGAAGATCACTATCGGTTTGATAATTAC
>CAZPPD010000572.1:0-4405 GCA_964588185.1 uncultured Alcaligenaceae bacterium
CAGGTTAACAAATCCAACGCTACTAGCTTTTTTACTAGCGGTTCGCCCGTCCCGGTCAGCCGGTGATACTTTCCGGGAAGAAGCGCGAGTGAGGATTGCCGTAGTGTTGGTAGGCGGCCCAGGTGCGAATTCCACTCATTTGGGCGGAGACTGCTTTGCGGGCATTCCTCATGGCCCGGTGCATCGACAGGGGTTTTACCGGCGTTCGGTTTACTTTCAGTTCGTAAGGATTCTGTTTGACCTCTATTCCCAACAAGCCGGCATACAGGTGGCGGGCAAACAATCTGGCGGCGAGGTCATTCACCGGCCAGGCAGTACAAACAAAGTTGGCTACGCCTCGTTCAAAAAAGACCTCGGCAAAAGAAGGAGCCAGGCGGGCGTCCCGCGACTCGGGCCGGTCTCGAGTGACTCCCGATTCACAGGCATTGGAAAAGACAAAACGCGGTACACGTGGAATTCGCCTTAATTCTCGAGCAGACAAAACCGACCTCGGATTTGCCCGAAAGATATATCCGGAATTGTAAGGATTGTTAATGTCGAAGAAACAATGGCCGGCGAAGTGCAATATGTCATAAGATCCCAATAAAAGTTCGGCTAAGACCTCAATTTGATTGGCCTCGATAGGGCCGAATAAGGTCTTTACTTCAACTCGAGTTTTTCCCGAATGCATCTCGTTAAAGATGCGGAACAACTCCTTTACTTCTTCGCCTTCCGCCAGAGCGCCTTCCAAGTGAGCATCGGGAGCGGGGTCGGCAACAATCAGCACCTTGAGTTTTCGCCGAGTCGTAGGCGGCGGCTCCGGAGCTGGTGCCAGGGAGGTTCGTAGTTGCCGAGTAAACCCTCGCGCCAGACCTAAAAACTCACCGTCTCTCCAATCCTTGTCGTTGACACCTCCGGTTTCAACAACTATGGCTTCCCAGTGGATCCGGGCGGACCGGGAATCCACCTCCATCACCAGCGGCACGTTGGTGCGAAATTGATTGCGAAGATCTTCATGGATCAACAAACAACCTAACACCTGACCATTCTTTTTTTGGTCTTGAAGAGAAGTTGCAGCAACCAAATGGTTGTTGGTTTCGGTTACTAAAGCCGTGTTGATCTCAACGATTCGCTGGGGAATTGCAGCTTCATCCGTGATAGCTCCGAAGGTGTAGAGATTTTCGTCCATCTCAAAGGTGATTCTGGCAACGGAGTGATCCGCCGGTTGGCCGGATAGTTCAGATTCCTTCTTGGGAGGTTCTTTCTTCATTTTCTCCGCATGTTTTTTCTCCTCTTCCAGACTCTTTAATGTATCCTCCCACCTTTTTTTCCAAAGCTCTTCTTGGCGATCGGAATCGTAGACAAAATCAACAGTCAGTTTGTTTTTGATGCTGGGGCGTGCTTTTAATCGGTCTAGTTCTTCTGCGATGAGAGATAAGCGGCGGGCATCTTTTTCGATGATGGTAACTTGTTTCAGTCCATCTGAACTCTGGATTCCGGAAAGTGCCTGGGCAATTCCTAATAAAAATGCCTCCAAAGCCTCCCCGATCTCCAGGTTCCCCGTCCCGGCACCAATGAGAAGCGTTGCCATGTGCTTTTTGCCTAAGGCGTTGAGTGCCCAAACCAGTTCGCGGATTGTTAGTTCCAATTCGGGAATACCACATTGGCCGGGGGATCCGAGTCCCGCGAGGGCAATGACACGGTTATCACCATCCTTTCGAGGATCGGGAAGGAAGAAGGGAACTCCCAACTCGCCGCGGATAGTTCCGCGTTCAATTAATTCGGATAGATAGCATTCAGAGGAACCGTTGGAGTCTTTGTTAAAGGGCATGGCTTCACTGATGCTTAGGTCGAGATGATGGACAGCTCCACAAGGACGAACTCCTACGTAAATGCCGCCACAAATGGCATCTACGTCTTTGATTTTGTCCGCCTCTTTAATATCCCTTAGCTCCAGAGCGATGGAGATTTCCGGTTTAGGTCCTTTGGGTTCTGGTTCATCCTCCTCTTTCGTGGAAGAACCTAACACGGAACCAACAATCATCTCTTCCAGTTCACGCTCGTCCTCAGTAACAATTTCCGGACCTTCGATTTGCCCGGCCTTGCCGGCACGAACGTTGACCCAGCGGCGGGACATGCGATCGAGAATTTCCTGGATTTGTTGCTCTTCTTGTTCTCGCTCTTTTTTGAGTTCTTTGTGCTCGGCATCCTGGTCCACCTCTTTCACAGCCCGTTCTGCCGGAATCTTAGGCGGTAGTTGTTCGGTAGATCCTTTTTCGATCAGTTCATTCAAGGCATGAAGGACGTCCGGATGGCGTGGAAGGTCCACATGTTTACACGGAAGAAAATAGCTGGGGACATTGGGGAGCAACCCTAAACTGTGGGGGACCGACCCGTCTCCCAATCTGGTCAATCGATAGCCGGCCGTTTCGTCCAGTTTGTTTTCGTTGCGAATGCCGTCGAAGGTTCGTTCCCCATAGCCTGCGATGTAGATTAGTTTTTTTGCATCAATCACTTTCTTGTTGAGTTCCTGGTGATGGTTAAGGGCATTCTGTAGGTGCCGGCTCGATACGGTTGGATTGACCGGGAAGTAAGAAGTGGGATCGTATAACTTCTTAACCAGAGGTTTTTGATTCGCACTAACTTTTTCCGGCCAGGGCATGAGTTGGTAAACTCCGGGGAAGGAATCCAGCAGTTCCAGCATCTCGGTTTTGGGAGAGCTGGAAAAAAATCCCGTGAGTCCACCCGCAAGAGTGATCAGGCTCTTTACCGTCCCCTGAATACCAGTAAAAATTTGCGGAACTTCAAAGGAACCATAGTTGGGAGTGCCCAACATGATGAGGCGCTTTACCAGTTTCCGATTCGTCTGGTCTAATAGTAAAGTCCTGGCAACCAGGCCGCCCATCGAATGGGCAACTAGGGTTACATCTTCTCCATGAAACTCTCGGTGAATGAAATGGGCCAAGTCAAAGGAAGCAGACGAAAGGCTTTTTCGCCAGTCATACCAAAAAGCGCGTGCCTTCCAGTTGCGGCTGAGATGGAGAACAATTTCCCCGTAATATTTATTCCAGACGTTGGTGGGAAAAGCTCGATAGTCCCGATCCAATTCATCGCGTCCGGCCTCATCCAACTGTAATTTCTCCAGCCAACCGCGGTAGATGTGAAACATGTGGAACCAGACCAACCATTGGCTTTGAGTGTTGTCCGCCAAAGTCAACTCGCTACCCATGATTCCCGGTAAAATAACTACGTTGCCTTTAACGACTCTGCGGCCAGTGCGGGTTTCGCCTAAAGACCTAGCCAAAATATAGAGGCGTCGAAATCGATCGTTGCCAAGATAAGCTCTTAATGCCCGCTCTTCTTTAGCCGTGGGGTTTGCCAGGATTTGGGTTAGTTGTTCGGGAGTAGTAGCTTTTTCAAACTTTTTGATTACTTCCCGTTCAGAAATGTTATTTTCAGACATGATAGACTTCCCGGGTGCCTTAATAAAGTAAGTGAAAGATAAGGTACTTTCCCGAGAAGAGATTCGCAATTGCTTCTAGAAGATTTTGTCTTAGCTGACCGATATACCTGTTCTAAACGGATATTTTTACCTGCATTTCCTAATTGCTTCTTCTTGCGTTAATTGTGGATTGAGAGAGTTGTTCCGGATTTACGGTATCGAATTAACTTCCTCTTCCTTTGGATGGGCCAATTCCTGCTTGAGTAGCTCGAGTTCTTCACACAAGTGGTGAATCTTAATATCCCGTCGGTGACACTCCTTTTCCGCCTTTTCCAATCCTTCCTTCAATTCCTGGATTGAAGCCAAAAGCGAGCGGTTGTAAAGAGCCTGGGGAATGGTGATGGTTTTTGCCATTTGCAGGAACAGCCAAGCAATTCCTTGGGCCAACGGGCGGAAAGGTGCCCAAACACTTTGGCAAGGCGGGATCTTGGTTCCAGGTTCCAAATGGTCTTCTGCATGATCCAGGTTTGCTTGAACAGCCAACCAGTTAATTCGGGGTCTTTGGAGAATTGCTTGGACCAGGAGATTAAGGGAGGAATCTTCGGCGGGAACTGCGACGTAATCCCAGATTATGCGTTGCTGGGCACATTGGCAGAATTGATTGTAGTCCAGTTGGTCTCCGGTGATGCCGTATAAGTGATAACCATGTTCGGTCCAGAAGATTGCCATTTCTTCGGGCAAGACATGGAATTCTCGGTTGGAATAGTAGCCGAATTCAAAGCAGACCAGCGGACGATATTTCTCCAGGGTTTGGCCCGCCCCACGCAAAATGTGAAGCTCTGCTCCCTCGGCGTCAATCTTGACGAAACGAAGCGAATCCAGTTCCGGAAGCCAATTATCGATGGTTTCCAGCGCTATCGGAATCCGTTCGATAGAAGTTTCCCCGGGATAAGGGGTTTGTTTAAGTCCTGAAAAAGCGGGGTA
>CAZPPD010000573.1:0-4396 GCA_964588185.1 uncultured Alcaligenaceae bacterium
TTGGATCACGCAGTAAATGCTGAAGCAAACGGCTCAACCATCCTCTTGTCACCAAGGTGTCATTATTCAATAGAACTATATATTCTCCTAGAGCTATTTGAATACCTAGATTATTTCCCCGGGCAAAGCCAAGGTTCTCCTTGTTAAGTATGATTCGGACATTTTCGTGGAATTGTTCCACTTTGGTCAAATATCCGGGAGTTTCATCGGCAGAAGCATTATCGATGATGATCAACTCAAAATTCGGCCACAAAGTATTTCGGAAGATACTATCAATGCATAGCTTATTCATATGCAAATTGTTATAAGTTAATACAATGATGCTGACTTTTTCATATAACTTGGTAATGGATGAATGGAGCTTAATAAACCTTTTTTCCCAGGTGTTTTTCTGAGCTAGTTGGCGGCGCTGAGATGTTAATTCGGGACTATTTTGGTTCAATGCTTCCTCAATCGCATTAATGGTTTCCTCGGCATCCGAAGCAATATGTACTAAGTTGCCGTCTCCATAAGGAACAACTTCCGGAAGCGGAACCGATACCACCGGTTTGCCGGCGCTCAAGTATTCATAGAGTTTAACAGGATTGGTAGCTTCCGTTAGCGGAATAATTTTAAATGGTATTAATGCAACATCAAAAGCATGTAAATATCCCGGCAAAGATCCATAAGATTGTTCGCCCAGAAGATGGACATTCGCAAGGCCATTGAAAGGAGTCAGGTCAGCCCCATAGGTGCTGCCAATAAACACGAAACTCCAATTTGGTTTGGCCTTGGCCATTTCCGCCACCATTTCACTATCAAACCAATCGGATATCGCTCCATAATAGCCAATAATCGGTTTGGGTAAGTGGGCTATCGATTCCGGAATTCTGCCGAAGCTGGTGCTGAAGTGTTCAAACTGACAGGCATTGGGAATAAGTTCGCAATTGGGGTTAAATTCCTTCTGTTCTTTCTGCAAGATAGCAGCAGTGGCGATTACCAAATCACTTTTGCGGCTAAGATTTTCTTCGGCTTCCAGCATAGCATTATTGTTGGTCGAAAAACCGGAATGTTTATCCATGCAGTCATAGATCATCTTCCATCCAAACTTATTTCGAATTTCTAACGCAAAATCTGTCCAAAAAGGTAATTGAACGAGAAGCACTGCATTGGAAATGGCGTAGTCTTTCGACAAATCTTTAATCGATTCCATCCATTGCTTTAACACAGCTTGATTAGAACGATCTTTGTATATGTTTAAGTCCGCCAATCTTGGGAGTTCTACTTCCGCGAGATTCGGTTCCTGAGGACGAACATAGTAGTTGCGGCCGTTGAAGAAATGATTTGGCGGAGAGTTGGGGCGAACATAAAACACGCGGTGGCCATTGCAGGCAAACTGCCGAGCTAAATGTTGCGGACGTTGAAAACGGAAATCCCAATCAATAATAGGTAGTATTATTACATCATAATTAGAATAGCGCCCCAAGTAGAGTCGGGACATCAAATCGGTTGTTTCACTTACCATCCGGCTATTCAACATGAGACGGGTCTGAAGTCCTTCCCGGCCAATCCTTAGGTTGACCCATTCCCGAATCGAACGAGGCAAATGTCTGCGAATCATTTTCTTGGTAGCTCGCCAGATTCGCCCCGGACATAACCAATGGGTGCATTCGGAAGGTTGAGAAATAGGTTCGGGATTGGTTTGTGATTCTGCCATTTTAGGTTCTCAAACAAAATGAATAGGGATCCATCATCTCATTCGGAACTTTATGGTATTTCACTTTAAAAAGAGAATAAGGATAATTTCGAATACATCATCAATTCCCGATCCACAATTGAACAGGAAATGGTAAACTATGCCGGTTATAAGCACTTCTTAGCTCAAGATATTCCATAAAATGCGGCTTTATGCCTTCTATAAGCCTTCTGTTTTCCAAAGCACCTAAGCCTCCTACCCTCTCCCCCTTTTCCGTTTTTGGCAAATATTGCCCAAACCTCCATCAGAAAAAATAGAAAATTCAATTTTGTTCGACAAGTCAGCCGATTTGTTCAGAGTGGCAAAGTCATAAAAGCCTGGAGAATTCAGTCTGGGAGAGACGGCGTGCGATCACTTTCGATCATTATCCCAACTCATAATGGGATTGCCCACCTGAAAAGGTGCCTGCCCAGTGTGGTCCGCCATGCTCCCTCCAATTGCCAAATCATTGTCGTAGATGATGCTTCTACCGATGATTCCTGTGATTGGATAAGAAATCATTTCCCCTCTATCGAATTAATAGAGCTTTCCAAAAACTTAGGGTTTTGTCAGGCTATTAATGTGGGGCTGCAATATGCCACCGGAGAAATAATAGAGCTTCTGAATAATGATACGGAAGTATGTGAAGGCTGGGCGGATGCTTGTTTAGTCCATTTTGAAGATCCCACCATCGGCAGCGTAGCTCCCTTAGTATTATCCATGGATGCCCCCGGACGAATCGATAGTTCCGGACAAAACTATCATATATGCGGATGGGCTTTTAACCGGGGTTTCGGCAGATCCATAGAAGGGAAGTATCTTAAAAGTTGTGAAGTATTCGGCCCATCCGGTTCCAGTGGTTTCTATCGCCGGGCAGCTCTGGAAAAAACCGGTGGCCTGCTGCCTGAATACGGAGCCTATTTCGAAGACACCGACTTAGCTTTTCGCCTCCGCTGGGCAGGGTATCGTTGCCAATATGAGCCCAAGGCACGGGTATTTCATCGTGGGTCGGGCTCCTATCATCAGGCCAGTGATAGGGTAATTCAATTAATATCGCGAAATGAAGAATTAGCTTACTGGATTAATCTCCCGCTCAAAGATTTGATAAAAGGACTATTTCCCCATCTCGGTTTTCTAACGGTTCGAATCGTAAAGAAACTGATCAGTGGGGGATTAGGTCCATTTCTGAAAGGTAAGTTGGAAGCAGCACAAAGTTGGGACAAAATAGTCAAGCGTCGAAAAGAAGTCCATCAATTGGTGAATGGCCATCCAATCAACTTGAGTTTGTCGAAAAGTGGCGACGTATTACAAAAAGGTCTTGTGTGGTTAAAAGATAGGAAATGTGCTTAGCAAGATTATATATCAATTAGGCTTATTCACTGCAAAAACATGGGATTGGCAACGATTGGAAATATCGCTGTAATTTCAGGGCCTTTACCTCAGAAACATTATCCAACAAAGCCCGAGTCGCCGCGATTGCGGCGTAGCTGAGACGAACGCAATTGTTAAAACCCCAATGGGGATTCCTTCGCCGTAACATGCTAGTTTTCTCCGGTGACGAAGCTCTAGTCTTCAGGTAGCCAAAGCCAGACTTTGAATGAGCCAGAAACCCGAACTCGGTCGAGTCTACCTATGACAAGGCAACAGAAATTTTTTCCAAATAATCCTCAATTAATAACTTTGGAAAGATCTCTATAGGCGTTAGCCTTCTGGGAATCCCCTGCCCTTCCCCGCAGTTCATACGCATCCGCAATTTGCAAGCGTAGTTTTCTGAGATCCGGATTATTTGCAGGTGAGTTATCCGAGATTAATTTCAAGGCCCTCTCTTGCAGACGAATTCCCTTTGTGGAAGACCCAAGCCCAACATATGCCTGTCCAAATGCAGAAAACAATTCTGCTTTGGCAATCGGGTGATTTGGAAATTGGCCTTCCAAGTTTTGAACGGCCTTATCCAGCATTTCGACAACGGTCATCTTCGATGCTTTTTCATTTGGCTCCGAAGTGCGAAATGCACTCACCAGAAAGTTGGAAATTGCCTCTGCTTGTTGCCGCGAATGTTCGGACTCTTTTAAGGCTTTGGCTTTTTCCTGTAAACTTTTGCCGGCGATTGCTTCCGCACCCATAGCACGAGCCGCTTGCCAACTGCTGACGACCAGTCCAAGGATTAATATGGTCACGATGGCAGCGGCGGAACTGATCGCCACTCGGTTTTTCCGAGCAAACTTTTGGAATCTATACCAAGCAGTCGGCGGGCTGGCTTCTACAGGCTCGTCCGCTAGATAGCGATTAACATCCGCTGAGAGATCTCTGGGAGCCTGATAGCGGCGGGACCGATCTTTCTCCAATGCTTTCATCACGATCCAGTCCAGATCTCCCCGAACCAACGAAGTTAGTTTCATGGGTTCCGTTTGCCGTTGGGACGAGATTGTTGGCAAAGATTCTTTTGATGCGTTAATACGAGTGCTGGGTTTCTCCGGTTCTTCCTCGCGTATTTGCCGCAGAATCTCAGGCAAACTGGTAGAATCCAAATTTTGGCCCCGCAGAGGAGTGCTCCCTGTCAATAGTTCATAAAGTAGAACACCGAGGGAATAAACATCGCTTCGTGTATCCACGTCTAGTTGATTTAGTTCCGCTTGTTCAGGACTCATATACTGCGGCGTTCCGATCAACTGATGCCCGGTG
>CAZPPD010000574.1:0-4393 GCA_964588185.1 uncultured Alcaligenaceae bacterium
ATAAATTCGGTGGCCAGCCAATCGAGCAGTTCCGGGTGCGAAGGTACCTCACCCAGCACTCCAAAATTATCCACACTCTTGACAATCCCGTCAGCGAAATGATGTTGCCAAATGCGGTTTACCATTACGCGGGTGGTGAGGGGATTGTCCGGCTCCAACATCCGTTTTGCCAACTCCAAGCGGCCGCTGCGGTCTTGGGGCGGGTTGGCGTCGTCCACGAAAACCTGGAGGAACCGGCGAGGTACCACTTTGCCAAGATTCTTGTGACTACCGCGAATGAAGAGCTTTTCGTTATGAGGAGTTCCATCTGCCATTGCCATGGCGCGGGCGGGAATTGGAATCGTGGATTCAACCTTCTGGTGTTCCCGGATTAAATTGTAAATCGCTTGCACTTGTTGGATACCGCCGGGCAATTTGCCGGGCAAGCTATTCACAAAGGGATCAGCTAACAACCAACTCAGCAACATACCTTTGTCCGGGGATTTTGCTAATTTCCCAGCCCGCCAGTCATCAACCAGGGCGGAGAATAACATCTTATATTGAACCGCCAGCTTTTGTGGAGAACCTACCTTTGGGTTTTCCAGTAACTGGATGATTTGCGGATCCGGTTGCTCACTGGGGGGACGGTTTACATCGGCAAAAACCACCTGATCAAGGGCGGCATAACCGCGTCCGTCATCCAGAACCTCAATATAAGCCCGATGCCCTTTCCACATGTGGACATCCATGCTTACCCAACGCGGTTGCTCTCCATGGTTCACATTGATGTTCAATCCGCCGTAAATTGGATTGCGGATCAGCTCCAGGCCGTTCAGGATCAGTCGCACACGCATCTGCCGTCCTTGCACCCGGAAGAATATCCTTGGCTTGGTAATGGTGAAGGATGGTGAGCGGATTACTCCTTGAAGCTTCGAAGAAACCAAGCCACTGTGAGCAATGCCGGGGTTAATGATTCCTTGAACGGGACGTTTTTGGTCCGGTTGGAAGAGCAAAGAGCCCAAACCAGAGGGAGACTTGCCGAAAGCTTCCCCGGTGACAAACCAGTCGTCAAAATCCCCGTCGTCGAAATCCGCGAAGACTTCGTAATTCTCCGAGTTTTTGCCGTTCGACTTCAGGCGGTTCAGGAGATCTTTTTTTCTGGCTGCGAATTGGTCCGGATTCAGACGGCTATCTCCCAGGATCATCCAAGGATGTAATGGATGGGTAATATCATTTGCGGCTTTATTTTTTAGCTGGTCAAGACGGCGGGTAATCTGAGGATCTTCTTGGGGATTCACCAGGAAATCAGGTAAATGGGTTAGTTGGTCTTTTAAATTCGCGGCCGTGATGGGAATCGCCAAATCAGCTAACTTTCGGCGGATGTCTTGGAGCTTTCGCACTCTCTTCCGAAATGGTTCCGGATCTTCGAAGAAGGCTCGCTGGAAGCGCGAGCTTTCCAGGTAACCCATTAAAGCGTAGTAATCGGTTTGCGGAATGGGGTCAAACTTATGGTCGTGACAGCGGGCACAAGCCAAGGTGAGGCCCAGGAAGGTTTTGCCGAAGACGTCAATCTGGTTGTCCAGCCGGTCAGCTTGATCGCTGCGCACGTCTACCGGAGAATGCTTGGCTTCCCCCAAGAACCAAAAACCAGTCGCCAGAATCGATTCGTTGAAATTCTCCTTGGGATGGCGGCGGGGTTGTGGCAAGAGATCCCCGGCTATATGCTCTCGCACAAATTGGTCATAGGGAACGTGTTGATTAAACGCCCGAATGACATAATCCCGGTATCGCCAAGGATCGGGCATGTTGAAATCAAACTCATGGCCGTAGGTTTCTGCGAATCGCACCAGATCCAACCAGTGCCGTGCCCACCGTTCCCCGTAATGGGGAGATTGCAAAAGCCGGTCCACTAATTTATCCAGGGCAGCTTGGGGATTTTGTTTGGCTGCTTCTTCAAATTGGTCAATTTCTTTCGGAGTAGGGGGCAAGCCGATCAGGTCGAAATAAACCCGGCGAATTAGGATCCGCGGATTAGCAGGCGGGTTGGGCTTTAGTCCCGCGTTTTCCAGTTTGCGAAGAATAAAATGATCGATTGGAGACAGAGGCCAATCCTTATATTTCACCGACGGTAATTCCGGGCGTTTCATTGGCTGGAAAGCCCAGTGCTTGCGGCGTTCTTCGAGATTGAATTCTTTGATGTTTACTTTCTTGGCTACTTTCTCCGTATCCGGCCAAGGGGCTCCCATCTTGACCCATGCAGTGAGGTCATTAATCTGCTCCTTGGCTAATTTATTTTTCGGCGGCATTCGCAGATTGGGATCCGTGTAACCTATCGCTTTGATCAGGCGACTTTTCTCCGGGGTGCCGGGAACAATTGCCGGACCGCTATCTCCACCTTCCAATAGAGTGGCTCTACTATCCAAAGATAGACCGCCGCGCTGCCGGGTTTCTGCGCTGTGACAACGTTTACAGGTGGCGGCGAACAAAGGGCGGATCTTATTTTCGAAAAACTCGAGTTGTTGCGGCGTCGGTTCATTTGCCAAGCTGGAGGTAACCCACATTAGGTTAAATATGAGGCAGAGAACCATCCATCCTCTGAATAGGGGATGTTTGTGCATGGGCAGGATTCCGTCTTGAGGAAAAGAATGACCGAAAAGCTCATTGTAGCCGTTCGGGAAAAGGGAAAACAGGGAAAAGTGATTCTCAGGGAATAGCAGGACTTTCCCACATTCGGATTGGATGTTTGCTTTGGATATTAACCCGCGCTAGGGATTTTTATTGAAATTATTTACCAACCGAGGCGCAAGTTTCAGGGAAACCGGCGTATATAATTATCCAAGCTGAGAGAATTCTCACATCCTACCTTTAGCACCTATCCCAGGAGGTTGGTCATGTACAAATTATTGCTGACAGGATTTACCGTTTTCAGTTGCATGGCCGGTGTTTTCGAATTGCCCAGCGCAAATGCTCAAATCTACCGGAATCCCTACCAACGCCCCTTAGGTTTGGGCCAGTATCGTTTTAACGGCACGGTTTGGGAATTCGTCCCCAACACGCCGCCACCCCGCCCGATTATCATTGTGAATCCACCGAACCCTTATGTTGTTCCCCAGGTGCCATACGGCTATTACAATCGGACTTATCGGAACCCTTACCGGACGTATGTTCCACCCGTGCAAATCATCAACCCGGTTCCTCAACAAGTTCAACCACAGCAAGCCCCCGTGGAAAAAGGCGTCTTCACGGTTCATTATCGCAAAAACAAAAAGGACCGTTGGGTGCAGGCGGGTTCCTTCAACAACACCCAAACGGCTTCCAGGGAAGCTGCTCGCCTTCGGAATCGCGGTTTTATGACGGAGATTCGCCGGCAGTGACCCCGCGCAACTTAGAGAAGCATATCCACAAGGGGCCCTTAGTCAGAGGTGCCCCTTTTAATATGCCGGAAATTTTTATTCTGACAGAGTACCGAAAATCGCTTAGGATACCTCTGGTATTCCAGTCCTTTTAACACTAGAGTTAACCATGCGATTCCGCAGATTCATCCACCCCGCATTTATACTTCTTTTTGGCTTGGTTGGGGCAAATGTTGAGATCATTCCGGTTTCCCAAGCAGCTAAAGATTCCGCCGCCGATCTCATTATTCACAACGCCAAGATTGTTACGGTGGATTCCAAATTTACCATCGCCGAAGCTATTGCCTTGAAAAAAGACCGTATCCTGGCGGTGGGATCAAACACTGAGATCATTGGGCTAAAAGGCAAGCATACTAAAGTCCTCGATGCCAAGGGGAACACGATGCTTCCGGGGTTGTACGACAGCCATGTTCACCCCACCGGAGCTGCGTTCAGCGAACTCCGGGAGCCAATCCCTCATCTCCGATCTCTCAAAGATGTTTTCGCCTATATTCGCAAGAAAACCAAAGAGATACCCAAAGGGGAGTGGATTGTCCTGCGTTATGCATTCCCCACTCGGCTAAGGGAGGCACGCTTTCCAACCAAGGCGGAAATGGATGAGGTTGCTCCCCATCACCCGGTTCTCTATCACGCGGGACCTGCCGGCATGGTCAACAGCATGGCTCTAAAGGTATCCGGGGTGACCAAAGAAACCCCCGACCCACCGAATGGCCGCATTGTGAAAGATCCCAAGACTGGGGAGCCGACCGGAATGATCCGCAACGGCTACCGCGTACTTAAAGGAGTGCCCTCCCGGTCGGGAAAGGTGACCAATGAGAAACGACTTCAGGCTCTGAAAGAATTGTTTCGCCTTTACAACTCCCATGGTATCACCAGCATCGCTGACCGCAATTGCAGTCGAAGCTCCCTGGATTTGTACTACTCGCTGCACAAGAAGAACGAGTTGACGGTTCGCATTAATGTGGCCCGCGGCTTCAGTCCTTATGGATCCCGCGAACAAA
>CAZPPD010000575.1:0-4377 GCA_964588185.1 uncultured Alcaligenaceae bacterium
GTATATGAGGGGGAGTCTTTATCGCCGGTTAAGGGCTCGACGATCAGCACTTTCCGACTTTAATAAAGCAATTGAGTTAGACTCGAAGTATTGGAACGCCTATCACATGCGTGGCCACATCCATGAAGATCTGGGCCACCTGAGGTTGGCCCTTAAAGACTTTAATAAAGCTCTCAAAGGTGGGCAGGCGGTTTATCTGCTAATTGACCGTGGCCAGGTTTTATGTCGCCTAAAAAATTTCAAACGAGCCCTTCCCGATCTGACGGAAGCTATCCAGTCTGGTTCTCAGGATCTAAAAGTTTGGGTGAATCGCTGCGTAGCCAATTCCCGGGTAGGCGAAAAGGAACAAAGTAAAGGGGACTTGGCTCAAATTGCCAGGTTAGCAGGAAATGATGTCGATAACTGGACGAAAGTCGGTGATCAATTTTTGTTGTTGGGGGAAGCAAAGCAAGCGGTTGAGGCCTATTCCAGGATCATCAAAATGATCCCCAATGACTCCCGCGCCTGGTCGGACAGAGGTTGGGCTTATTGTAATCTGGAAGAGTGGCACCAGGCTCTGGATGACCTCAACAAAGCCCTTTCCCTAAATGCCAACGACCCCTTCACCTGGAACCGGCGAGGTATTGTCCACACCCGGTTGGATCAACACCTGGAGGCCATTAAGGACTACACTCAGGCGATCGAACTGAGTTCGGACAAGATTGATGTGTTCCGGCTGAATCGCGCTTCCGCTTTCAGGGAACTAAAGGAGTGGAACAAAGCACTGAAAGATTTGTCCGTTGTCATCGAGCGAACACCAACCTATGCCAAGGCCTGGAGTTACCGTGCCTTTGTTTACTTCCGGATGGAAAACCAGGAAAAAGCCCTCTCAGATATTTCCAAAGCCATTGAATTGGACCCCAATGGGGATTCTTTCTGGATTAATCGCGGAAGTCTTTACGCGGAGAGAGAGGAGTGGCAGCTAGCGGCTAAAGATTTTAAACGGGCGGTCGATTGTTCCCCCAATGACATCGGAAACTATATCCATTTGACCTGGGTCAGTTTAGCCAAGGGCGATCAAAAGACTTACCAAAAAAATTGCGCCGAGATTTTTAGTCGATTTGGAAAAAGACGTAGTCCAAAGGATTCAAACTCGTTGGCTTGGATTGCTACGGTGTCCCCCGGATCGGGAATTGATGCCGGAAAACTCCTCAGCTTGGCCCAACGAGCACACAAAAGAGATGACGACAATTACATTTATGGAAGAACCCTGGGGATTGCACTTCTTCGAGCCGAAAAGTTCAAACTAGCGGCAAAACATCTGGAAAAAACAATCAAGCTTCGCAAAAAAGATTCCCCGGCCTCCTGGCTGCTCATGAGCCTAGCCTATCACCATTTGGGGAAGGGGAAAGAAGCCAAACATTGGCTGGAACGAGCCGAAAGCTGGATGGATGAAGCGAAGCAGAATTCGGTGGAAACACCCAATACCCTGGTTTGGAGTCAGCTTTCTTGGGAGGAACGCCAATTATTGCGGCTCTGGCGGGACGAAGCAGAGTCCCTGATTAAAGCAAAAGGAAAAGTGCCAAAATCCTCGAAGTAAGGGCGGGAACCAATTTCACTCTTCTGGAACCAGCTTGCAGCCGCAATGCCAGCATACTTTCGCCTTCTTGCTCACTAACCGTTCACAATCCGGACAGCGTAGGTGCGTATCGGGATTTGGTCCTTTTAGGTCTGCGGGGTTACTACCTTCCCGGAGAACCTTAAGGACCTGAGTGATCCAATCAGACCCAAGGCGGCCCCTTTAAGATACAATCTGCCTCCCACTAATTGACCGAATTCATTCCTTCCATGGCATCAAAAATGCCGATTAGGACTGTGATGATGGCTCCGTAAACAGGGCCCCAAGAAAGAAAGTTGCGAAAGAAAGTGTCCAAGAAGCCGGGGTCTTTTTTGAGGGGAGAATCACTCATAATAAACCTACACTTTTCTATGGCATGAAGAAACCAAACCGATCAAGGATTGTAAATTACGCCCCCCTGGTTCTTATAAAATCTCAATACTTCTCTTGCCTCCTCTCGCAATAGGTCCCGCTCAAATTGAATCCCATGTTTTTCGAGATAAGTATAAGTCTCTGGAAATACCGGTCCTTCTTCAAAACCTAAGTCCATGGCATCGTCTCGGGAAGCGGCAAAGCCTACCTTTTTGATTCCGCTCCAAAGAATGGCTCCCAAGCACATCGCACAGGCCTCGCAGGAACTCATCAGTTCCAAAGCAGGTAAATCCGGTGCGTTTAAGGAATAGGAATCCAATTGTTTTTGCGCTAACATTAAGGCCATGGTCTCAGCATGGAGAACGCTATTGTTGAGCCGCGTAACGCTGTTCACCCCGGCGGAAATGAGTTTGCCGGAATCGGTTGCAAAGACTGCAGCACCAAAGGGGCCTCCGGTTTTATGGCGAACATTTTCCCGAGACAATAGAATCGCTAAAGCCATTTGCTCTTCTGGAGTTGCATAGGTTTTTTCAGCTTGTATTAAGTCGGAAATCCAAGACGGACAGTCAAAGCTAAGAGAGATGGGAATCATCGGTTATTTTCTATTATTTATCCGGGAAATTTTGTGCTGCTTCCTCTACCACTCTAAAATAAAGACAGTGACTAACAATTCAACCTGAGGGAAAAGAGTGTTGCATCGCATTTTGACTTTTGCAGTGATCTTGTCCACATTCACGGGGTGTGGGCGATCGGAACCGGAGCCTGTTTATGTCGGCCATGTGTCTCCTCTGAGCGGTCCGGAGAAATTGGTGGGTCAAAGTTCCATGCGGGGAACTAAGCTTGCACTCAAAAAATTCAACGAAAATTTAAAAGAGGATAGCGAAACTCGCCCAATTGGTGTGCTTCACGTCAACGCACCAGGGGGAAAGAAAAACTATGCAGGAGAAGCGGTTCGCCTGAAAGCGATTAACCAGGTCATGGCAATCCTTGGTGGGCGAACTGCGGAACAAGTGTCCGGCCTGGACCAATACTTGACTCCGGTAGTTTCTCCAAATGGGGTCCGTACTCCGGGATTAACCAAGTATGTATTTCTTACCGGATTGACGCCGCAACAGCGGGGAGAAAGTCTTGCCCAGTATGTGGGTGAGCACAAACAGCCAACTCTTTCCCCACAGCAAACGTCTGCAGCCATTGGATTACTGGCCTCTCCTACCAACGGCCCCATGTTGTTACCAGATTTCCTTTCTGCGGCTGGAAAAGCTCCGCTTCGTATTTTGGTGTTAGTGGACCAAAGGCAGGTGGAGTACTCGTTAGTAGCCGATGCATTCCTTAACAAATACAGTGAACTACGATTTTCAGCTTCTTCCAAAAATCAACGCCTCTTGCCGATGTATTTCAATGACTCCGAAGAACTAGATTTAATCCTGCAACGGCGGCAAGAGGACTTACCGGACTTGGTTTTTTTTGCTGGGGATATCGATAGCATTCGGGATGTCCGTTCGATACTTGGAGAGCAAACCCCAATATTTTTCGCCGGTCCGGAAGGAAGTCAGGAAGTCCTGCTAGCCAGCCCCGAAATCAATTCGAATATTATTTTGACGACCGCCTGGGTACCTGATTTGGACACCACAGAGAATAAGGATTTCAAAGAAGCCTACCGATCCACTTTTAAGGATGAACCTGATGTGCACGCTGCCCTTGCTTATGACAATGCCCGATTGCTCTTCGCGGCGTTAAAGCTGACAAAGAATTTCTTTACAAACAAAGAGATACACGAGAAACTATCCCAGTTAAAAGACTTCCCAACTTTGATTGGGAAAACCCAATTTACGAAAGCTGGGATTTTGCAACGCCCGGTTTTCATTGTGCACCTCCATCAGGGCAACGCCGTCACCCGCAAAAAGGTGGAGTATCCAAAGGAAAAATAGGAGATTTACATGTCCCGTGACAATGCATTGGCAGTGTACACTGGGGTATTTGATCCAATCCACCTGGGACATCTGGATGTCATTCAACGGGGCAGCCGTATCTTCGATAAACTCATCGTCGGAGTCGGAATTAATCCGGAAAAAGCTTCCTTCTTTAGTATTGAAGAGCGGGTCTCCCTGGTGGAGAAGGTTGTTTCCCCGCTCGACAATATCGAAGTGCGGCCTTTTCGGGGGTTGGCAGTTCATTTCGTTCGCGAAGTGGGTGCGAGAATCATGCTTCGCGGTTTACGGACCACGAGTGATATGGAGTACGAATTTACCATGTCCCTTACCAACCTGGCTTTGGATCAGGAAATCGAGACGGTGTTCTTGATGGCGAAAGAAACTTATTCTCACATAAGCGGAACGCTGCTTAGGCAGATTGCAGCTTTAGGTGGGGAGTTGGATAAGTTTGTAACCCCGGAAGTTCGCGAGTCATTG
>CAZPPD010000576.1:0-4375 GCA_964588185.1 uncultured Alcaligenaceae bacterium
AAGCGGCTGTGGAATGGGCGATTGAGCAGGGGGCGGACACCTATAGCATGAGTTTCTCCCGGCCGAATTTGGGGGAATATCGCTCGCATTGGCGGAAGGTTATGGAGCATGGCTCTTTTTGCGGCGTTTGCTTTGTTTCGGGAGCCGGGAACTTTGCCAGGACCGCGAAGATTCCCGTGCAAATGAGAGTCCCTGAGGACATCCCCAATGCCGTTTTTGCCGCGACCGGGGTTCAAAGAAACTTCAGCAAGACACCATTTTCAAGTATGGGACCTGTCCTGTGGAAGACCCACCATTACCAGGAGGGATTGGTGGATAAACCGGAAGTATGTGCTTTCAATATGGGTCTGCCTCTTTTAAAGCTCGATGGCGAAGTGATCCCGGTTGCCATCAATGGGAACTCTTTTGCCGGCCCGATGCAGGGAGGATGCATCGCCTTGATGCTTTCCGCTGATCCGGAATTGCTTCCCTGGGATATCCGAGAAATCCTGACAACTACGGCTACCGATGTTGGCAAGAAGGGATTTGATTATCAAACCGGACATGGTTTGATCAATTGCTTCCGCGCGGTCAAAGAAGTTCTTCGCCGCAAGGCCATCCGTGAAGGCAAGGATCCTGGTCTTTACCAAGGCCGGGAAAAAGGCGATGCCTTGGACATTGAACTGGCCAAGAAATCCTTGAAATCAGTATTGCGGATCGCACTGGTCCAACCGAATGGACAAGGGGCGGAGGCTGGAATCAAAAAAGGGGATATTCTCACTCATTACAATGGAGTGGAAGTTGCATCCCGGGAAGATCTCATGAAGGCAAAGCAGCAAGCGGCAAATAACAAAAAAGTGGCGGTTCTGGTGCAAAGGAAGGGGAAAAGGATGACCTTCGAACTAAAGCCGGGCTCCTTGGGGTTAGGAATTTCCAGGGGTTATCAGGAACCGGTATTCCGGAAATGATTGAGGATTGAAATTGAAGATCACCAATGTTCGCGGTAAGCAACCGATCGCCGACAACTCTCCTCCGGATTGGCGAACTACCTTCGGCCAGTTTTTAGTAGCTATCGACACCGATATCGGAATTACCGGATATGGAGTGGGTGGGGGAGGCCAAGCTGGCGTCCAGGTTGTCTCCACAGTTCTTCGCGATGTCTTGTTGGATCAAGACCCTACTCCTATCCAAGATCTGTGGGACAAAATGTACCGGGTTACTCTTGCATTCGGCCGCAAAGGGCTCGCCATAATGGCTCTCAGCGGGGTGGATCTGGCCTTGTATGATCTTTGGGGGAAAGCAGAAAAGAAGCCGGTAGCAGAGTTACTGGGGGGAACCGTTGGGCAACCGATTCCAACCTATGTCACGGCTTGGGATGAAATATCTCCCGATGAGGCAGACCAATATCAAGCCTTCAAGCTTCATGTCGGTGAAAACCCCGAAGAAGATTTGTTCGAGACGACAGTTCGCCAAGTCAGCAAAGCCAGAGCTGTTATTGGCCATGATCGTCCATTGATGATCGACGCTTGGATGAAATGGGATGTTGAATTAACTCTAAAGATCGCCAAAGAAATCCAAGTGCACCGGCTGGATTGGATTGAGGAACCGATTTCTCCGGATGATCTTGAAGGCTATGCGGTTCTCCGGGACCAATGTCCAGTCCCAATTGCTGGTGGAGAGCATGAATTTACGGCGATTGGTTTTGCCCCATTGATTGAACAAAAGCTGCACCAGATTTTGCAGCCGGATGTTTGTTGGTGCGGTGGTATGACGGAACTTATTAAGATTTATCAGATGGCCAAGAGGGCAGGGCTTCGGGTTTGTCCTCATCGGGGAGCTGAAGTTTGGGGATTACATGCGTTAGCTGCGTTGGACCCCGAACAATTGGCAGAGTCCGGACGGCCGTGGATGGGGTGGGTGAAGGGCCAACCGGAAATTGTGGATGGGTATATTCAACTCACGGATAATCCGGGCTTTGGGATCGAGATTGGGAAGTAAGTGCTAATTCCAAAGGATCCAGAACTGTGCCGGGCCACAAAATTAAAAGAAGATTATGGACGTGCCGGCCCCTTTCTTTTGGTTTGCTTATTTTCAAATTCCAGTCATAATAGACTTCAATCCTTCCTCGAGTTAATTCACAAAAGATAAACTTGGACCTGTGCTATGAGAAAAGTTTTTCCCATCTCACCCTGCCTTTTTATGTTCTTCAGTTTCTCTGTATTGGGGTTTCCCGCCGCTGGATATGCAGACTCAACCTCTTCCAAACGGAAAGTTAACTTCCCTCGAGATATTCAACCTATTTTGAAAGCGCATTGTCTGAAGTGTCATGGGGAAAAAAGGCCTCGGGGAGGATTAAAACTTACCAATCGGGAAGGCGTTTTACAGGAAGCCGATTCCGGAAAATTTCCGGTTGTTCCGGGAAAAATTGAAGAGAGTGAAATTATCCGGCGGGTGGTAACTTCCGACAAAGACGAACGCATGCCCCCTAGAGGAACACCCTTAACCGGGAAGCAAATCCAAAAATTAAAGAACTGGATCAAGGACGGGGCTCACTGGGAAGGGGAGAAACATTGGGCGTACGTTAAACCCAGACGCCCGGAACTGCCGCCAATCCAAAACAAAGAGTGGGCCAGGAATGCAATTGATCATTTTGTCTTAACAAGATTGGAAGCAGAACAAATTCACCCTTCTCCAGAAGCAGAAAAGGCGCGTTTGCTCCGCCGGGTTTACCTGGATCTGATTGGCTTGCCTCCCACCGTAAAACAGGTGGATGCATTTTTGCAAAATAATCGCCCCGATGCCTACGAGCGAATTGTGGACCAGTTGCTGGCTTCCCCCCATTACGGGGAACGGTGGGCTCGTTCATGGCTCGATCAAGCCCGCTATGCAGACTCCAATGGATTCCAGCGAGATGGATTCCGGACGGTATGGCCTTATAGGGATTATGTCATCAATGCCTTCAACAAAGGAATGCCCTTTGATCAGTTTACCATCGAGCAAATTGCCGGGGATCTTCTTCCCAATGCAACTTTGCAACAAAAAATTGCCACGGCATTTAATAGATGTACGACGGTAAATGTTGAGGCCGGAGTGGACCGGGAAGAAGACCGGGTCAATGCCATCTTTGACCGGGTTACCACCACTTCTACCGTGTGGTTGGGGACCACGATGGTTTGTGCCCAATGCCACGAGCACAAATACGACCCGTTTGACCAGAAGGACTTTTATCAGCTCTTCGCTTACTTCAACAACACTCCTATGGAGACGCAAAAAGGAAGTGGAGCTTCCCGAAATTTCACCGGGCCAAAAATCACCATTCCCTTGGATCCTGAAGAGGAAATGAAGCGAAAAGAATTACAAAAGGAACGGGCGGCTATTGCTCGGGGATTGAAGGAATTAGAAAAGGAAGTTACCGCACAGCAAAGCACATGGGAAAAAGAAATCCTCGCCGACAAAGAGAAATTGCAAAAACTTCCGAAGGAGATTCGGAAGATCCTCCGACTCAAAAAACGGAACAGAGGCCATAAGAAGAAGCTGACTTCCTATTTCACAAACTTGAATCCGGAAATCAAAAAGCTCCGGGGGCAAATCTCTTCCCTGGACAAGGAAATTAAAAAGCTGGAACCGCCCACTTGCCTGGTGATGGTGGAAAGGGAGGAACCCCGCCAAACCACTATATTCCGCCGCGGTAATTTCCTGGAAAAACTGGAGGAAGTAGAGCCGGCTGTCCCCTCAGTGTTGCATCCTCTTCCTGAAGATGCTCCAAAGAATCGCCTGGGATTGGCACGCTGGTTGGCTAGTCCGGAGAATCCCCTGACTCCCCGGGTTATGGTCAATCGCTGGTGGGCAGAATTTTTTGGCGAGGGAATTGTTACCACGCTGGAAGATTTTGGTACTCAATGCGATCCCCCTTCCCATCCCAAACTGCTCGATTGGTTGGCAACGGAATTTGTCCGCTCGGGTTGGTCCATGAAACATGTGCACAAGTTGATGGTGACTTCGGCGACCTACCGGCAATCTTCCCGAATTTCAACGGAGCAGCTCAAAGGGGATCCGAAGAATCGCTTGCTGGCTCGTGGCCCGCGTTTTCGATTGTCAGCGGAAATGATTCGCGACAACGCTTTGGCTGTAAGCGGTCTGCTCAGCAAGAAGATGGGAGGTCCTCCGGTCTTTCCACCGCAACCGGCAGGCGTTTGGAATGTCATTGGCCGAGTGGATAACACTTACCGCACAAGCAAGGGGCAGGATCGTTATCGCCGGGGAATTTATACCATTTGGCGGCGGAGTAGTCCTTACCCAAGTTTTGTGGCTTTTGACGCACCCGCCCGGTCTGCTTGTGTTGTCAAACGGCCGCGAACGAATACTCCCCTGCAAGCTTTAACCTTAATGAATGATC
>CAZPPD010000577.1:0-4352 GCA_964588185.1 uncultured Alcaligenaceae bacterium
GTGGTGCTGTTTGCCGAAACGGTCGACGGCCGCATGTTGAATGATGGCCAGCCGATGGTTCATGTCCGCAAAAGCGGCTTGCATTATTGATGGAAACGCCATGCTCTGTGATATCTGCCAACGAGTTGCCTCCGGATTTTGTCCGCATTGTGCCAATTACCTGTGCCCGGACCATGGCGGAGACCGCTGTTTCCGATGCCATGGAGCCTTTATGGCGGTGAACCCGGAACAAGAACCCATCGAGACGAATGTCTACACGACCGATAAGACCAGCCGGCCAACAAAGGGCTATTTGCCTTGTTACACGAAACCTCGAATTCCCACGGTCTACTTGGATGACCCGGAGCCGCCGGGTTGCTACCAATGCGGCGAGCTAGCCGAACATACCTGCCGGAATTGCCGCAATACTTATTGTCCGGAGCATCAGGGGGTTGCCGAACTATGCAAATCCTGCACGGATTCCTCCAACTTTGGATTGCTGTTGTTTTTCTCGATGCTGACTTTGATCGGAGGATGGATGACCTGGATGTATTTTTTCGGGGGATGACTCCGCGGTACTGATTATCGGGGATTGATTGCGAGAAATTTCCATCGCTAACGGGATCAAAGGTCTGCAAGAGTTTCAGGTTATTTCACCCGGCAGATCAAGCATTTGAGATAGTTGGATTGCAAACACATAGCAGCTACCGGATGGTCAGGTGCCTGTCCCAGCCGTTCCAGGATTTGCACATCCCGTTTTTCCGATTCCGCCAATTGCCCCAATAGATCTTCCAGCATGTCCATGGTGATCAAACCGGTGCAACAGCAGGTCACTAAAATACCATTCGGTTCCAGGAGGCGAATTCCCAATGATTGCAGCCGCCGGTAACCGCGCAGGGCTTCGTCGATGGCATTGCGCTTGCGGGCGAATTTGGGCGGATCGAGAACCACCATCCCAAATCGTTCCCCTTGGTTCGCCAAGTCGGTCAAACGGTCGAATACGTCATCCTGGACGTAGGAAACATTGCCGAGGCTGTTGAGTTCCGCATTTTGTTTGGCGAGATTGAGTGCGCTTTCAGAAACATCGATCCCTAGTACTTCGGCAGCCCCTGCTTCTGCTGCAACTAATCCAAAGCCTCCCGTGTAACAAAAAGCATCCAGGACTCGCTTGCCGACGGCATACTGGGCTACTCGGCGGCGGTTTTCCCGTTGGTCCAGGTAATAGCCGGTTTTCTGACCTTCGGTTAATTGGACCTGGAAGTTTAAGCCGCTCTCTTCGATTTGGATTGGCTTCGCCGGCACATTTCCCCACAGCAAACCGTCCTGGAGTTCCACTCCCTCCAACCGGCCGATGCCGCGTTCAGTCCGCAAATAGATTCCCTCCGGCTCCGCCAATTCTACCAGTAGGTTTACGAACTCCTCCCTGCGCTCGGCCATTCCCAAGCTGGTGAATTGCACTACCAGCCAGCGGTCATAGCGGTCGACGGTCATGCCGGAGAGACCATCTGCCTCGCTAAACACCAAGCGGCATGCTTGTCCCGGACCAATCAGGCCCAAAATGTCTTGGCGTAGGTCGATTGCCTCCTGCAAGCGGGTTCGCCAAAAGTCTTGGGTCAAGGGTTCATCGAGCGACCAGGAATAAAGACGGACGCTGATTTTGCTTTGGGAGTTGTACAAACCGTGAGCGATAAAGTTGTCGGCGTGGGAATATATTTCGACTGCATCGCCATCCTTGGGATTGCCGTCAAATTCGGCGATGGCTCCCGCATAGACCCAGGGATGGCGGGCGAAGAACGGGCGGGCGCGGCGCGGTTTTAGAATGACGCGGGGAACGGTCATGGACGGGCTCGTTCCACTTCTTCAATGTAAGCCAAGGCAGCATCCAGTTTCGCCTTGTATTGGCGGCTTCTCAAGGCGGACTTCACTCGCAGTAGTAGTTCCGTTTTGTTAATCGGCTTGGTCAGGAAATCATCCGCCCCGACTTCGACCGCTCGGTCGATATCGGCGGGCTGATCCAGGGCCGTGATCATAAGAATGGCCATCTCGCTGGTTTCCGGATTGGAGCGGACCTGCTTGCACACCTCAAAGCCGCTAATCTTCGGCATCATGATGTCCAGCAGGATCAAATCCGGCTGCCATTGCCGAACTTTGTCCAGGGTTTCTTCACCATCGGCGGCAGTAGTTACCTCATAATCCGTCTCCGCCAAGAAAGCCTCCAGGAGTTCGACTCCCTGGGGATTATCGTCCGCAATGAGCACTCTGGGATTTCGTCCCAATTCCGAAAAATCATCCATAATTCAGCCCTACAAATATTTCCCACTTACTTGATGTAACATTAGCAAACTGCAGGAGAAATTGAAATAGGATGAGTGCTTCTGTGTGTTCAGGAAGGCAATGGCTTTTCCACCAATGCCTTGACTACTTCTGTTGTCCGGCGGATGGCCGCATCCAGAAATTTTCTTCCCATCTCCGCAGTTGCTTTCTCCGGATAGCCGACTGCTCCTTCCCGGGTTCGCTGCTTCATATCTTCCGCCAGATATAATCCCCTTAGGGTGGTTTCTTCTTTTGGCGGATCATCCTTGCGGAGATCTTCTCGAACCAGGTCCGGGCGGACGGCCATCATCATGGCCGTTTCAAACTCACAGGCATGGCCCATTTCTTTTTTTGGTCCCGTCGCTAATGCCCCGAGTTCTTCCTTGGCTAATGCCCAGTAAGAAGCAGCGCTCAGTTGCCGGTCGTAATATTCCGTTTGCAACATACGCAATGCAGCTTGCATGGTGTCCACATTTCCGCCGTGGCCGTTCAGTATCATCAGTCGTTCAAATCCATCGTTGAGGATCGGCTGAATCAGATCGCATAAAATACTGATGTGCGTATCAACTTCCGCCGAAAGCGTTCCACCAAAGCGGAGGTGGTGGGAGCTGGCTCCCAGCCAAAGAGTGGGAGTCAATAATACCTGTTGGTTCAGATGTTCTTCGACGCCTTCAGCAACGGCAGTGACTAGAATGGTATCGGTAAAGGTGGCCAGGTGTTTGCTGTGCTGTTCGCAGGCAGCAATGGGAACCAAGACCAAGGAGTCATCGCGAGGTACTTCTGCAATTTCGGGAGCGGTCATTTCGTGAAAGCGCATTGGGTTCTTCCGACAAGTGGTTGGTAGATTGACAACACCTATTTCTGGTAGCTGGATTTGCAAGAATTCAGCCTTTCACACTCATGTTTTACGAAAACCAATGAAATATTCTCCGGGATAACGATGGAAAAGATTTTAAAAGCTCGATGGATCTTCCCGGTCGATGGACCGCCCATTAAAGACGGGGTCATCGAGATTGAAGGCCGCAAAATCCGGAATATATCCTCCCAAAAGGGAAAAGGATTCGTCACCAATCTCGGAAATGTTGCCATTCTCCCCGGCCTTGCGAACGCTCACACTCATTTGGACCTGACCGGACTGCGAGGGAAATGTCCACCTTCAGCCGATTTCACCGGATGGTTGCAAAAGGTCATTGCTTATCGCAGGCAACAGACGGATGAACAAGTTGAGGGGGATGTATCCGCAGGATTTGAAGAATGCCTTCGGAGTGGGACGACTGTGGTGGGAGATATTTCCGCTCAAGGGTGGAGCGGATTTTTGTGCCCATTTAAAGCGGTATACGCCGCCATCTTTTTTGAGGTACTGGGATTGACCCAAGAAAGGGCAAAGCAATCCTGGAGATTCGTTCGGTCGTTATTAAAGGAACATGGGCCCTTGGCAAGGCGAATTCCGGGCCTTAGCCCTCATGCTCCCTATAGTGTCGGCAAATCTCTTTTCGACAAAACTGCAAACCTCAAGCCGCCGCTGCCGATTGCCATTCACCTCGCCGAAAGCAAAGAAGAACTGCAACTTCTGGAATCGCAATCCGGGCCGTTTGTTGAGTTCCTGGAAAACCTTGGAGTTTGGGACCCGCAAGAATTAATTCCCAATATTGACTACCTGGTGCAACCGTATTCCGGGAAAAAGCCACTTTTCATCCACGGCAATTATTTGCATCCGGACGTGGTACCCGCTGACGCAACCATTGTTTATTGCCCTAGGACTCATCATGCTTTCGGCCATGATCCCCACCCGTTCCGGGAATTCTTGAAGCGGCGTATCAACGTTGCCATCGGTACGGACAGCTTGGCCTCCAATCCGGATCTGAGTGTCCTGGAAGAAATCCGTTTTCTGCACAAGAAATATCCTGGTTTCCCGGGTCAGGAGTTACTGCACATGGCAACCCTTGCCGGGGCGAAAGCTTTGGGATTTGATCACAAAACCGGAAGCTTGACCCCGGGAAAATCTGCGGAGTTAGTTGAGGTTTCCCTCCCGGTTGAGAATTCCAAAGATCCTTATCGCC
>CAZPPD010000578.1:0-4348 GCA_964588185.1 uncultured Alcaligenaceae bacterium
GACCAAGATAAAGAATGGGAATCCAAAAGAAGAGGGTAACCGAGTTGGCTTGAGCAAAAGCCGAAATTAAATCGATATCTTCTAACGCCGAATCATCAGGAACAGCAATCGGTGTTCCGTCCCGCAGTCGAGCTTGCAAAGACCGAACCACTCCGCGGAAATTGGCCAGAGCATCCAGATCCAAATCAATCGACCGTAAACCCCAGTTGTAATGAATGTCCCACTTGTCTCCCCGGGCGGCGGTGCCAGCATAATGCCGTTGCGCCATCTGAAAATGATGGGGCCGGAGAAACATACCTTCATGCCAGTGGACCGCCCGAGATGTCATTTCCGTCTCCAAAGCCAACAATTCCCGCCAATCTTGCTTTGTTTTACCAGAAAGGAGTGAGTTGAGGTAGGGGGCGGCGGATTTGGAGAGTGTTTTGGATTCCTCAGGATATTTTGGGGGCCATTCTCGCCCCCGCCATTCTGAACCTTTGGTGTTTTGGCTGAAAATAAGATCACTGGGAAACTAAGGGAAGCAGGTTCAGACCAGAATGTGCATTACACTAAATTGGTTGTTACCGGGAAAAGCAATTACCAATAACGGCTTGACGAACACTTGGCTGAAAGCCGGCGGATTAAGCTACCAATTTTCTGAAAGGTTTTTCCTCAAAAGGCAATATTCTTTTGTGAACCATGATGTGAAAAAGCACCAGCGAGAATCTGCGGAAAAAGTAGTGCAAAACCGATTCAGCAAGTATCCTCAAGGGAGTAACTCTCCCAGATACTTGGACAGGCCGGTATGCATAGCACTTCTCCCAGTTTACTGGAAAGATTGCGGAAACAGGACAACCAACACGAGTGGTCGCGGTTTGTGGATCTCTATTCTCCTCTACTGCTTTACTGGGCCCATCGCATGGGGCTGGAAAGGCAGGATGCGGAGGATTTTGTTCAGGATATTTTCCTCCACCTGCTGCACAAAATGCCGGATTTTGTTTACGACCGAAAGAAGTCGTTTCGCAGTTGGCTGCACACCGTCACCATCAATAAGTGGCGGGAACGGTTTCGCCGCAAGGCACCCCAACATGCCAATCTCCCGGAGTTGGAAGAACCGGACGGAGTGAAGGCTTTTTGGGAAGAAGAATACCGCCAACATCTGGCAAACCGGGCTGTAGAGCTGATCCAGAATGAGTTTCAGGCGACCACTTGGAAAGCTTTTTGGGAATTTGTTACTCATGATCGCCCCGCCGCCGAAGTTGCAGAGGAGTTAAAAATATCCGTTAATGCGGTCTACATCGCCAAATCCCGAGTGCTCACCCGGCTGCGCGAAGAGTTGGAGGGTTTGATGGATTAGTTGGGGAAAAATATGCCTTCTCAATGTCCCTCACAAAACAACCTGGAACGATTTCTTTTTGGACAGCTTTCCACCGAGGAAGCAATTTTCCTGGAAACCCATTTGCAGGATTGTTCAAGTTGTTTATCCCGCTTGGAACAACTGCCAAGTCGGGATGCCTTTGTCGATCTTCTGCGGAAACCTTTGAGTCCGGATCCCCTGGATCAAAACTGGACCAAGGATTTTGCGGATCGCCTGAAGCGGTTAGTCAAGGCCAAGGAAACAGCGACAGTGGACCAACCGCTTTCCTCTGAAGCGGACGATATTCCCAGTGATTTGGCCGAACTCAAGCAGATCGGGTCTTACGCAATCGAAAGAATCCTTGGTGCCGGTGGCATGGGAGTGGTTTATTGTGCCCGGGATACGAATCTGCACCGGCAAGTTGCCATCAAGGTAATGCGCAGGGAGCAAATGGCTAAACCGTCCGCAAAGGATCGATTTTTACGCGAAGCTCAGGTTCTCGCCTCCTTTCAGCACGATAACATAGTGTCCATCTATCAGGCCGGTCGCCAGGACGATCTCCTGTTCCTGGTAATGCCTTTGTTGCAGGGAGAATCGCTGGAATCGCGGTTACATCGAGAACGCCGACTGCCAATAAAGGAGATTCAACGGATTGGTGAAGAAATCGCCCATGGATTAGCCGCTGCTCATGCACGGGGCATCATTCACCGGGATGTAAAACCCAGCAACATCTGGCTGGAAGCTCCGAACGATCGCGTCAAACTGTTGGATTTTGGTTTAGCTCAGGAACACCAATCCAAACCCATCACCCAATCCGGCATGGTGCTGGGGACACCCGGTTTCCTGGCTCCGGAACAAATCCTTGCCGAGGAGGTAACCGAGCGAGCCGACCTGTTCAGTTTAGGCTGCGTTCTTTACCAGATGGCAACCGGGCACACGCCGTTTCGGAAGAAATCGCCGATGGCTACCTTGGTTGCAACGACTACGGACGAGCCGGTACCGATCCGAGATTGGAATGCGAACATTTCCGAGGAGACTTGCCGATTAATCCACCAACTATTGGAGAAAGACCCGGCGCAACGGCCACCTTCCGCGGAGAATGTTGCGATTGCACTAAAAGGGCACTCTTATTTAAAGGAAGACCACACTGTCGAAGTACCTGAAATCAAAACCACCTCGAAATCTTCACGGTGGGTGACTTATGCGGCCGGGGCGGTGGTGGCTGCGATGTTGGTAACAGCAGTGGTGATCCTGAAAAATTTCCTTTTTCCACAAGTAGATCCCGAAATACCGTTGGCGAAGAAAGAAGATGACAATGGTAAGAACAAAATCAGCAAAAGGAAGATAGCGACACAAAAAAATCCCCAATTTCAGCAAAACAACGGAAGGGATAATGGAAAACAAAAGGTCGTCGTTTTAACCACCCTAGATGATTTACGCAGCAAGGACATCCCCGAAGCGTATTTGAAAAACGCCGGCTTTGGGAATTCTCCTCCACCCGAGTTAGTAGGCATTTTTGGTGAGCCGGAACCACGTCCAGTGCTTTTCCTCGGTTCCTATAGTAGACCGGTCACAGCAATAGCTGTTGCCCCAAGAGGGAAGCAGTTTGCTGTAGGTGTTAAGGAGGAGGTGCAAATCTGGGATGTTGAGCGGAGAACCATCCTCCATAAACTTCCTCATCCCGCCAGAATTTTGCAGATCTGCTATAGCCCAAATGAAAACTACCTGATCACCGTTTCCCAAGATGGTTCCTTAATCCTTTGGGAGGCAAACTCTGCTAAGCGGGTCCACATCTTCCCGCAAACAGTCGGCCGAATTGATGCCATTACCATTAGTCCGGATGGCAAATTTCTGGCGGCTGCATCAATAGGTGCCAGGATTACGGTTTTCGAGATTCCCTCGGGAAAACAATTGCAGGGTTTCCGGGACCACAAATTGGGTTTCGTCAAGTGCCTGCAGTTTGGCCCAAATGGTAAGGAACTGGCAACCGCGGGTTTCCAAGTGGAGGTCAACCTATGGGATTGGAAGACCGCCACCAAAGTCCGTTCGATTCTTCCCAATGAACGAAAACATGCTTCTTGCCTGGCGTTTAGTCCTGATGGCAAGTACTTAGCTGTCGGCGGGGGATTTCCGGGAAAACTGATTCGTGTTTGGTCGATGAAAGACAAGCAAGCCGAACCCCTGGTGTTGTCGGGGCACGGCCACAAGGTGGAATCTCTGGGCTACCGGCCGAATGGGCAATTGGTCTCCTCAGACATGGCCGGGCGAGTTATCTGTTGGCAAGTCAAAGATGAACATCCAGCCTCCGTGGTCAACCTCCAGAGTGGAATCAATGATTGTGCTCTCACTGCGGATGGCCGGTATGCCTTGACCGCACAATCCAATGGGGCGGTTTACGTCCTTCGACTTCAGGAAAAGAAATAAAGAAAAACTGAAAGGTTTCCAATTTCAAGCGCATATCTTGAGGCAGTTGAAACAAATTAATTAGGGGATATGCAATGAATTCACTTACTTCTCCCACCAAATACTTCCTTTTGCTGATGTCGGCCACATTTACCTTTGGCCTGACCGGATGCTCTCCCGGGACAGCGGATATTCAATATGCAGACTCCCAAGCAATCCGCCAAACCTACAAGGTGACTTACAATCAAAGGTCCAATCATACCACTCTGTTTGCTCAATTTCGCTTCGGCAGCAAGCACGGGACTACGATACGGTTAACCGGGGAAAGCAAGGTTACTTGTAATGGCGTGGAACTCAAGGAGAACGAGTTCCTTGGAACCTCCTACGTCGATCGTTTGCCCGGCTATAAAGAAGAGTGGGTTTTCCATTTTAATGATGGCAAAGGAAAAACTTATATCAACACAGTCCGTCTCCCGGAGATCCATTTTGCTGCCGACATGCCGAAAAAGTTTAGTCGAAATATTGATTTGGTTGTTCCGTTCGATGGTTTACCTCTGGCCCGTGTGGAAGCGGCTACATTTGAGGTAATGCAACCTGTTATTCCGGTGG
>CAZPPD010000579.1:0-4347 GCA_964588185.1 uncultured Alcaligenaceae bacterium
GTCCAGCTTGATTCCGTCCAACTTGCCGTTTTTCCGGAAGGGCCGGGAGCGAACGCGGGCAAGGTAAGCGGCGAATTCATGGAATTGAATGCGTTTCCAGTCGTCAAAGGGATGATCGTGGCATTGGGCACACTGAATTTGAACGCCCAGGAAGATACGGGAGGTTTCTGCTGCTAATTCAGTCGTCGCATCATTGCCGCGGCGGCTTAGGAGGAAGACCGCTTCGCCGTTTGTTGATTTCTGATCCCGGCGAAGTTCCCCGGTCGTAGTAAGTATCTGCTGAGTGATCTTACCCCAGCCAACATTCTTCTTGAGTTGGTCCGCCATCCAGCCTTCGAAGTTGCCGGCATTAATCAGTGCGATCGGGTCGACTTGTTTGCTGGTAATGACCTCCCGCCAGTAACGGCCCCAATGAGCGGCGTACTCATCGCTGTCCAACAACCGGTCGATTAATTTCGCTCGCTTGTTGGGATTCGGGTTGGCCAGGAATTCGGTGACGTCTGCCGGCACGGGAAGATGGCCGGTGAGATCCAGATAAACCCGGCGGACAAATTGTTCATCGGAGATTTTGGGGCTGGGGGAAATCCCGGCATTCTTTAAGGCCGTGTTTACTATGTGGTCGATTTCCCTGGATTGGATTGCCGTCCGGGGAGCCTTGAGCCATTCCTCTTCGGAGATGGCTCCCATGGGAAGAATGATTTCTTTTGGTGCGGTTTTTTCGGATGAGATAACGCCGGACGGAAGCAATAACAGGAAGCTGAAAAGGCTTAATAATTGAACACAGCCCCAACAGTACCCCCGCTTGCTTCTCCCGATAGTTGGTTCAAGCGGTTTCATCAATTTACTCTCCTCTAAAGGATGATTTGAAAGAGTTGTCGGAATAAACCATTAACCCAAAAATACTTTGCTAGAATTTGGCTTTGACTTGGAGAGACTCATTACTAACTAAACAAACACCAAAGAGGCAAAAAAGTTACGACTTTCCTGCATTAGAAATATATGAGAAAGATACCTGTTTTTTTGTTAAGCAATTACTGGGAAAACGTCACAATAGGTAGGAACAAAGGTTTTCCTCCTCATTGGTCTCATTTTTGATTATCATAAAGTAAGGTTACTACTCAGGGTTTAATCCAGAGGGATATTATGTTGTTTCGACTGATCTGTATGTTGCCGTTTATTGCCGTTGTCTGGATTAACCCGGTTTATGGCCAAACACTGGACAATTATAGTCCAAAAGACATTGCCAGGGATGAGTCCACTCTACGAAAGGTGCAAGTCGGCACCGATGGCAAAGAATTGCTGGAATATCTCCGGGAACGGACTTTCCCGGACTATAACCCCAAAGAAACCGCAAAGCTGATTTCCAGTCTTGGCTCCCCTCTCTTTCAGATTCGCGAAAAGTCATTTTCCAAGATATTGATGCTGGGCTCCAATGCTGTGTACAGTCTCCGCGAAGCACGCAACGCTGAGAATGTCGAAGTTCGCGAGCGGGTTCAGACTTTATTGCAGGTATTGGAGGATCGCGGAAATTCCAATGTGCAGTCGGCAGTTGTGCGATTGATTGCCGCCCGTCAGCCCAAGGGAGCGGCGGGAGTGTTGTTGAAGTATTTGCCGTTTGCGGCGGATGATTATGTCGTGGAGGAAATAAACCGTGCTCTGGCCCTTCTAACCGTTGGGAAAGCCAAAGTGGACCCGGAGATCTTGGCCGGTTTGGAGGATAAATCTCCTACCATTCGCCAAGGAGCGGGGCAGGCATTGGTTGCCGCCGAAGTCAAAAAATATTATCCCCGAGTTCGAAAGCTGCTTCAAGACCCGGACTGGAAAGTCCGTGTGAAAGTCGCCATGGCCTTTCTTTCTTCGAAACAAAAGGATGCTAGCGACGTGCTTCCGGTACTAATCAAAGCCCTGGAGCATCTAGATCCGGAAGACTTGTGGGAAGCGGAAGCGGCCCTGGTGCAACTGGCGGGCAAAGATACTCCGCAAGTTTCGCTGGGGACAACCCCCGCGACCAAGAAAGTCTGTAGGGAAGCTTGGGAAAAATGGTATCAAGGAAACAAGGGACAAATCGACCTTGCCAAATTGGATTCCACCAGCACACTGGGATTAATTTCGATCGTTCATCAAACTCCCAACCAAATTGTCAATAACCGGCTTGTTCGCCGCCGGGAAATCATCGTTTTGGATTCCCGGAAGAAAGTCCGTTTCAAGTTTAACATCGATAACAATTACCCGACCGATGCCCGCATCTTATCTCCGACGCGAATATTGGTTGCCGAATATCGGGGGCGATGTGTTACCGAGCGCGATAACAAAGGAAACATTGTTTGGCGGAAAAATTTGAATAGCTACCCGATCTCTGTCCAGCGCTTGGCCAACGGCAACACCTTTGTTGCCTTGCGAAACCAGCTCTTGGAGTTGGACCGCCAAGGCAATGAAGTATATAACAATCGCCGCAATTCTTATGATATTTACCGTGCGGCTAAACTCCGGAATGGGACGATTGCATTTATCGACAATCGGGGCCGAATGAGTTTCATAAACCCCAAGAACAACCAAACCATCAAGTCCTTCAATGTTGGGCACGTGGGGACATATTATGGTGGGATTGATGTGCTGCCGAACGGCAACTTGCTGGTTCCCATCTATTCGGCCAATCGAGTCGTGGAATATAACCAGTCCGGAAAGGAAGTTTGGCGGGGAAATGCTTCTCGGCCAACCTCTGCCGTGCGCTTGCCTAACGGCAATACCTTGATCGGCAGTATTTATTCCCGCCAGGTGGTTGAACTCAATCGTCAGGGTAATCAAGTTTGGTCGCAGACGTACCCGGGACAGATTTACCAAGTCCGCTTTCGGTGATATGGAAAGTTTTGCAAAAAAACTAAATGGCCCAATGATTGGTATTATGGCCGATTTCGATACCGGTCGGAAACCCGTTTAAGAAAGCGTTGTTCTTCTTCGGTTAGGGATTCTTTTCCGGTTTTGGCGATCTTGTCCAATAACTCATCCATGCGGCGTTCCTCCGCTTCAGTTTTTTCCATTTCCCGCTGTACTTTGCGTGCCGCTCGCCGCTGCAGCCAGCGTTGGATGAAGTTGGGCCTTTTCTTGCGGGTCTGCTGAATGTTCTCATCTCTTTCCAAGCTGGTATACCCTTGCGAGAAATCGTAGCCGAACAAGGATTCTTCGCCCCCGGTTTCCAGCATGACCCATTCTTTTTTACAGGAAAAACCGATAATAACCGCCAGACAGAGCGGCAAAGTATCATTAATGGCAAGTCCAAGGATGCCGACGGCAATCATCATCAGGAAGCCGACGAAAACAGCAGCCAGCATGGATTGGCGATATCCCACCCGTGGCCACAAAGCGGCTTGCAGCATTCGCCCCCCGTCCAGAGGAAAGGCCATCAATAGAACGTTAAGGAGTAGCAGGAACCAATTGACCCAGAAGAATTGAGCCAACAGGTATTGCCAGTATTCCAGTTGCCGGTCGACGCCAAGTTGGGGGGCAACCATCATAGCGAAATGGCTTCCATAGGTGTCGCCGTTCCGCCAGTTATCCAGGATGGTGTTTAAGGCTTGGGTGGGGAGTGGATTAAAAGAGGGTACAAAGCCGATTGCGGCCAAGGCTGCCCCGGAAATAAAACAAAGAAGAAGATTAACCGCCGGCCCCCCTGCAGCGGTTAAAAAATGCGCTCTTGGTGAGTTGGGAATATCACAATAAGCCAAACCGCCTAATGGCCAAAGCAGAATTTCATTGGCATCTCCATCCACCGAACGGGCTGCGAAACAATGGCCGAACTCATGCAGCAGGACGGAGAAAAAGAGTAATATCAATAAAACGGTCATTGCCAGTCCGATACCATCGGGGGCCCCTTCGGTGTACATGGCCCGCAAAATTAATCCCGGGATGATCACCAGAAATAAGAGGTGTACTCGGATGGAGATACCGAACAATCGGCCTAAAGGTAACGACCATGAAAAGGGATCGCGCATAGTGGAACCCGGCGCCTAGCTTGTCAAATTCCAAAATATATCCTACCATTCCCCCTTCATGGACGCAATTTGTCCGCGAAAAAAGGAAAGTGCAATATACATCAATTCATAACCGATTGCCCATGGAAATCCAAGGAGGGTAAAGCATGACCGAACCGGAATTCACTCGTGAGATTTCCTTCAAAGGCCGGAAGATTCAGGCTGGACAAGATGTTTGGACCACGCGCGACGGGACGATAATTCGCAGCGATGTAATCATTCATCCCGGGGCCGTGGCCATCCTGCCAATTGTGGACGATCAGCATGTCTGCTTAATTCGCAACCGGCGTCCCGTGGTTGGGGATACCTTGTGGGAAAT
>CAZPPD010000580.1:0-4346 GCA_964588185.1 uncultured Alcaligenaceae bacterium
AATGTCGCTATTCGGGCGGGAGCCCAGGGAATCGGTTTTGCCATTCCGGTCGACCACATGATCCAAGTGGTTTCGCAAATGTTACGCTCCAGGCGATTGCAAGCCGCAATGGACGGTATGAAAGTTCGCGATCAAATCCACCACACCAAAAAGGGAGCCATCCGGACAGTTATCCTGGAATTTGTCGAGCCGGGCAGCCCCGCAGCAGAAGCCGGACTCAAAATCGGTGATGAGCTGGTCCGAGTTGCCTCCGTACCCGTCAACTGTAGCTATGATGTGGACCGAGCTTTGTTGGGACGCCGTGCCGGTGACCGGGTGGGAATTCTTGTTCGCCGCAACGACAAACACTTCCCCTTCAACCTGGTTCTGAAGAAGAACAGCGGAAGCGCAGGGGCCAGCGAGTTGGTCTGGCGTAAATTAGGATTGCAACTAGCACCGGTTTCCAAAGAACTCGTATCTCAAAGTAACAACCAATTGAACGGCGGAATGAAAGTGATCTCCGTGATGCCCAACGGCATTGCCGGTCAAGCGGGAATTCGCGAGGGAGATATATTGGTGGGGCTCCACCAGTGGGAAACGCTGACGATGGACAACATATCCTTTGTCCTACTTCACCCCGACCTGGCCAGCTTTAATCCCCTTTCCTTTTACATCATTCGAGATGGCCAAGTCCGCCGGGGATGGCTGCAGCAAGTCAAATGAAATTCCCTAAGCATCCGAGGAGGTTGACAGGCCCATCGGCGAAAGCTGGTGGGTCTTTTTGCTTACTGGGAAAAATAGCCGCGAAGAGAATTCCCGCAACATGAAACAATCGGCTTTCTTACGTCTAATTTAGCTTCTCTTTCAACTGACGTTTTGCCAGTTCGTCCACTCAAGGAACCCTATTCTAAATATGTTAACGGATCCGCGGCCCCATTCCCGGCAAATCCCTTTTGCCGTAACAAACAGGAATCACATCGGCCGCAGGGGGTTCCTTGTGGAGAGGGGTCATAGCAACTACTTGTCATCCCGTAATCTACTCCAAGTTCCAGGCCGCGCTGAATGATTTGCGCCTTGGTCAAATCAATAAGGGGCGTATGGAGGGTAATCTTTTTTCCCTCGACGCCGGCTTTGGTGGCCAAGTTAGCCATCCGTTCAAAAGCTTCTATATATTCCGGCCTACAATCCGGATAACCGGAATAATCCAACGCATTGACGCCGATAAAAATATGCTGTGCCTCCATTACCTCGGCGAAAGCTAGCGCATAGGAAAGGAATATGGTATTTCGTGCCGGGACATAAGTGATGGGGATTCCCTCCGACATTTCTTCGATTTCCCGGTCTTTGGGAACCGCAATGTCTGCGGTCAAAGCAGACTTGCCGAACGTTCGCAAATCAATGGGCACAATCACATGATTGGCTACTTGAAAGTGCCGGGCAATTTTCTTGGCTGCGTTGATTTCCACGGCATGACGTTGGCCATATTCAAAAGAAATAGCGTGGAGTTCATAGCCATCGGCTTTGGCAATCGCCAGCACTGTCGTCGAATCCAATCCTCCACTTAAAAGGACAACACCTTTTTGATTTGAGGACATTGATATCTCCAACCGGAGTGTAACCCAAGATAAATGATCCTTTTTGTAATTCTTCTCAAAATCAGCTGCAACGAACCCTTTTCCAGAAAAATAATCCTGGATTTCGTTTCCTCTAAAATACCAAGAACAAAATGAAAATACCGGAATTGTGACCATTGCAATGAAGGGGCAAGAAATGATCACCAAAAAGCTTGTTATTACGAGGGCTTAGAGAGATTCCGAGGCAATATAATTTATTTGTTTTTCTAATCATCCGGATTTGCCGATGTTTGCAATTACAACCTATAGTATACTGCACAGATTGGGTTCCAATCCCTTGCCGGAAACAATGGGAATACCAATCGTTTAAAGCCACCAACAGTTTCTCACCCGGGTTGAGAAATATCAGGTGATGATGAAAACCGTGCTGCCTCGAAAACGCGAGCCATACAAGTATTCCAGAATTCCAGGTTTCCCCCTACTTGATTTTCTGACTACAATCCCCAACCATATAACCATTCCTTTTGGCCCCCTTCCAAAACCTTGGTTTTACATAGAATTGTGATTTTGAATAAAATTTGGAAATTTGGTCTCCCTTCTTTTGGGAGATTGTTGCCGCACTCATGTTCGAAGTTTTCGAACAGGAGGATAGTTTGATATCCGTTATTATTCCCGTCGTTAACGGTTGCAAAACCGTTGGTAAATTGATCACTGCAGCATGGGACCATCCGCAAGTGGATGAAGTAATTGTGGTGGATGACGGTTCCACCGACGATACTCCCGAGTGTGCTAAAGAAGCCGGGGCTTCGGTGATTACCAGCTCTTTCATGGGCAAAGGAGCCTCCCTGCAGGATGGGGTGCAAGCAGCCAAAAATAAAGTCTTGGTATTCCTGGATGCGCGGCTGCAAGGATTCAACGCAGATGTCATTACCCAGCTGACCGACCCAATTCTAAACGGCAATGTCGATTTAACGCTGGCCAATGCGGCTGCAAGTAATGCCTCAGTTTCCCAACTCACCGCGCGGCCTTTATTGAGAACCTTCTTTCCGGAATTGAACCCGATTGAATTTCCACTGACCGGAATTTGGGCTGCCCGCCGGTCCTTGTTGCAGAAATTAACCTTCGAACCGGACTACAGTGTGGAAGTGGGGGTGCTTTTGGAAGCAGCATTTCAAAAAGCCACCATTGAACAAGTAAATGTCGGCAATCTCAAAGCCAAAGAAGAAAGCCAGGAGATTCTCACCGAAATGGCCAGCCAGGTTACCTACACCATCTTGGCTTGGGCCGACGAACAAAACCGCCTGAAACCCAGTTATGTATCTCAAGTAGAGGAGAATGACCGGCAAGCCCAGGCCAACTTGGTACAGATGCTGCAAAAAGCGGGACCTGCTGAACGACTTGCAATTTTCAGCATGGATGGGGTTTTGATTCGCGGCAATTATATTCTCGAGCTAGCTCACCAAGTGGATAAAGGGGCCGAACTAGCGGATTACTTGGACAACGAAGATTTAAAAAAGGATGATTTGGCCAAGAAAATTGCCGGATTGTTCGCCGGGGTCACCAGCGAAGTCTTCAAGCAAGTTGCTCACGAAATGCCGCTCATGCCCGGGGCCAAGGAGACGGTCGCGGCTTTACGCAAACATGGTTACTTGGTAGGCATTGTTTCCGATAGCTATTACACCGCCACCGAGATTGTTCGCTGCCGAGTATTTGGGGACTTTAGCATTGCTCACGTGATGAAGTTCAAAGGGAATAAAGCCACGGGTCGCATTAACCTGTCTCCGGTGATGACTTATCTGGAAGGTTGCCCCGACCATCCTCATTGCAAGCTCAACGTTCTATATCATCTTTCCGAAATGACCGGAATCTCGCCGGAAAATATTTTGGCGGTGGGCAGTAATGAAAATGATCTCTGTATGCTCAACGCAGTCGGCCATTCCGTCGCCTTTCGGCCAACCCGCTCCATCGTTCGAACCACCGCCCAACAAGTCTTGGAAGGTGCCCTTTCGGATCTGATCTCAGAGTTGGAAGTTACTGCGAATTAAAACAAATTCGATGGTATGCATGCCATCCCAACTCATTTACCTTCGCTGCCGAAATCGCCGATTCCTGGGTTGAACCGTAATACGCGCCCCAATTCTCCCCAAGGTGTTTTCTCGAATGGTTCCAAGACGAGGGATGGGAATATTCAGTTGGAATGGTCCTTTGTACGGGATGGTTCTTGGGGTTTTTGAGTCGGGAACTTGCTTGGCAATGACAGGTCCGGGAGAAGGAGCCGGAAGGGACCGGGGATTGGGCGAAATGTCAGGTCCGGGATTTGTTGCTGTTGGTTGCGAAATGCTCCGAGGAATAAATTCCATTGCCGGGCCGGAACGCCAACACCAGCGGTTTCCGTCAAAGATCCAGCATCCGGGATTTTGGGTACGGGTAATGGGTTCCGTGCCGGACCGCCAATAGAACTCTTCGAATCGTTGATCCCAACGCCAATATCCCCGCCATTTGTTGACCGGCGGAGATTTCGCGCCGGGTTTTTGGGCACTTGCTGCCTCGCAGAACCCCGTAACACATCCTATAATTCCAACAAGATGAAGAACCCAAATCAGTGTTTTCATGATTCACTCGACTTGCACCAATGAACCTTGATCTAATCGTCAAAATCGCAGTCGTCGGGTTGGTGGCAGTAATAGTGTGGCATCTTCTCCAGCCCAAGTTTGCCTTCCTCGTAACCATAAAAGCGGGCGAACCCAAAGTCACCAAAGGTAAAGTACCACCGAACTTCTTGATAGAATTGGG
>CAZPPD010000581.1:0-4336 GCA_964588185.1 uncultured Alcaligenaceae bacterium
GGTCTGGAAACTTGTTGGCGAACCTTGCCTACCCGGTCCTCTACCTGGTCAATGGTTTGTCGAAGGACTCGAGCCGATTGTTGAATTCCCATTTTTTCTCGACCATTTAGTGGCAGTTCGACTTGAATGCGGACTCCACCACAACCAACTTCGGTGGCGACCGATAGGCAAACGTCTTGGATATCATAGGCACCCATCTGCAGGCTGCTCACCGGCAATATTCGGCGACTATCTAAAACCAGACTGTGTACGACTTCCCGAATGGATAGTCCAACTGCGAATCCGGATCCACCTTTGAGCTTGATGACCGTGGCTCCAGCTCTTTTGGTTTCATCAAAGACTTCTCGTTGAAGGTTAGAATGAAATCCGGGCCATTGAGCCAATGGTAATCCATTCACCGTAGCACTGGACCAAATCGGGACCATGCTGTCGCCATGCTCGCCCAGTATCAAGGCGTTTACTTGGGTTGCCGGAATATTCAACCTTTGTGCGAGGTAACCTTGGAAGCGGGCAGTGTCTAGCTGCGTTCCCAGGCCTAATACCCGTTGCCAAGGTAGCCCGGTTCGATGCACAGCGAGGTAGGTCAAGACATCCACCGGATTACTGACAACTACTAGGTAAGCATCTTTTTTGAAGCCTGCGGTTTGTGCTTGCTCCAAAATCTTCAGGAATAGGTCGACGTTGCGGTTGATGAGATCCAAGCGACTTTCATCCGGTTTTCGCCGTAAACCTGCAGTAATCACGACTACATTACTCGTGGATACATCCTCCATAGTGCCCGCGTAAATTCGCTGATCACCAACCAGGCTCGCCCCATGTAACAGATCAGTAGCCTGACCCAGGGATAGGTCTTGATTGGCGTCAATCAAACAGATCTCGTTGACAATGCCCCCACATTGCAACGCATAGGCGGTCATGCTTCCAACTAGACCACCACCGCCAATAATGCTGACTTTCATGGTGTTAATACTCCTGATTTCTTTATCATGCCGTTCTCGGAATCTCTAAATTTCAGTCTTACCTTCCAACTACAAAGGTGGAAACAAGCCTATCGGACACCTCCACCATTTAGTTGAGTCATTACCTGATCGGTAATCAAGCGAACCAAACCGTCGAAATCCGGAGAAGCTTTGCCATTGGTGCTACACTCCCTTGGAGTGTAGTCTTCCCGTTTAAAAGCCTGTGCCTGAGGAACAAAATCAGTGTAGCCGCGATCAAAAACGCTGTTTCCACACAAGTCGCAATTCTCCAAGCCGAAACGGGGATCATCGTAGCCAATCCGTTTCTTAAGATCTAACAACTCCCGTTCTTCTTTTTCAGTGAAGTAGTTGATTCGGCCTAGTTGCTTTGCCAACAGCAGAATCTTACAGTAAGCATCAATGATTTCCGAGTTCCAGTAGGCTTTTTGGAGGTCTGGACCGAAGGTTACTGTGCCGTGATTTGCCAAGATAATTGTGTTGCAATCTTTCACATAGGGAACAATAGTATCGGCAAACTTTTGCGTTCCTGGAGTCTCGTACACCGCCATGGGAACTTCCCCGAGGAATACTTCCACTTCAGGCAGGATGCACTTGGGAATCGGTTCCCGAGCTACGTCAAAAGCAGTTGCATGCGGAGGATGACAATGGACCACTCCTTTTACATCCGGTCTTACCTTGTAGACCGCAAGGTGAAGGAGTACCTCACTGGTCCGCTTTTTTGTTCCCGCTAGCTGATTTCCTTCCAGGTCCACTTTGCAGATATCTTCGGGTTTGAGGTCGCCTTTAGAGACCATCGTCGGAGTGCAAAGCACCTCATTTTCATTGAGGCGTATAGTAATATTGCCATCATTGGCGGCAGCAAAGCCTTTTGCATAGACCCGCCGGCCAATGTCACAGATCTGTTCTTTGAGTTTATATTCGTTCATTGCTCTACCAGGTTAAGGTGGTCCAAGATACAACAACAATAAGAGTCCACAGGTTTCTTTTCGGGATAAAAAGCCGCTGCTCCCTCAGCTCCTTCACTAATTCCAATTTGATCTCCGTATCCCGTTCCAAGTTGGTCAACGACTACTAGAGGTTCTCCGTCACCTTTCCTACCTTCACGCAACGCCTTCAAGCTACTAGGGACTGCAATAATCAACCGCAAGCTAGTTAAAGTTGGGTGGCATCGAGACAAGGTAACTTTTCCTATGACTTCAGCTATGCGCATGGCCATCTAACTCTTGTAAGGTCATTCTCAATTTAGCTGGGCAACAGGAATCTCCAGTTGCCACCAAGTTTAAAATACTTCGAATTTCGTAGTAGGTCCTTCCCGGTATTTCTACTGCGATAAGATTCGCTCCTAACTCAAAGGTTGCCTTTGCTGCTTGCAGGACGGAAGCGATTGCTACTCCACGAATCCCTGGGATTTTATTGGCAACACAGCAAAATATACCTGGCTCTCGACAAAAGACTGCCGCCCCTTTACATTGACCAGCAGTGATCGTTGTACCAAGCTCTTTTGCCCAGTTTCCTGTATCCTTGCTTCCCCTAGGGATTTCCTGGAACTCTATTCCCTCCCGGGATAGAACATTAATAGCTCCTTGCACATAACCATTTTCCCATTCTTGAGAGAAAGCCCATAAGGCTCCTATTCCTTTTAATTTGCCTGTCGCAATTCTAACTTGAAGGCCAAGCTCTTTGATTCGATCTTTTGCCAGAGGAGTTACTATTGTGTTTGCCGAGATAGTAAAAACCCGATTTCCATTCAGCGCCTCATATACGTCTTCGGCAGTAACCACTCGTTTGTTGAATTCGCCAGAATTCAGATCGTCATTAATTTCTGCTCCAACTGCTGAATTCTGGCGAATCCAGCTACCACCCCTTTCTTCTGCTGAATTCTGGCGAATCCAGCTACCATTGTTGGCAGAAGCTGCCATTAGTCACATATCCCCATGGTCATCCAACGAGCTGGAGTATTTCGGGCTCCTACCATTTGGCGAGTTCCTTTGCCATCGCTGGAAATGATGACCTTGTCATTTCCCCTTGCGCCTAGTTGGTCGAAGGCGAGTACAGGGTCTCCATCTTCCTTTCCTCCTTGGGTAAGAGGCTGGACAAGTAGTAGTCTCCATCCCTGAAAAGAAGGATGTTTAATCGTGCTGACTGCATTGCCGACTACTCGTCCAAGTTGCATCTTATTTCCCTAAAGGATTCGCAGGCTTTTTACGGTGTTTACTCGTCGCTGGCGAGTAAAAGTCAACGGCGTTGTAACTCCTTCCCCAGTCGGTGTAGCGATACTAAAACTCAAGTATCCTTCCCCACCAACACCAAGACTCGCGGAACTAGATCCATTGGCAACAAATAAACTGGTGTCCATCTCCCGGCCCATGCGGGTGATGGTGTCCACGTTACGCGAGTGGATAATCGCGGTATGCTTGAAACCGTGTTCATACTTCTTGGCCAAGGTGATGGCAGTATCCACATTAGGAACTCGAACAAAAGGTACAAAGGGCATCATCTGTTCGTGGTCAACAAAGGGACTGGATTCTTCCGTTTCGCCAAATAGCACCTGGGTATTACCGGGAACCTCAAATCCGGCTTTCTGAGCCAAGAATGTGGGATCTTGACCAATGAAATCTTTGTTTACAATCAGTTTGCCATTGTCCGCGGGAACAAATGCCACTTTGGTCAAGCCTTGCACCTGGTCATCAGTTAGTCGGTAGCCGCCGTAATGGGTCATTGCCTCCATCAATTCCTCAAAGATGCTGTCCACCGCAAAAACCTCCTTTTCGCCAATGCACAGGAGGTTGTTGTCGTAGGCTGCTCCCTTGATAATGCTGTCAGCAGCGTTCTCGAGGTCAGCGGTTTCGTCGACTACTACCGGGGGATTCCCGGGACCGGCAACAATTGCTCGTTTTGGACTTCGCAAAGCAGCTCGACCAACCGCAGGGCCTCCTGTGACACAGAGTAGGCGGACGTCGCGATGGTCAAAAATTGCCTGAGCAGATTCCAGGGTTGGATTGCGAATGATGGTAATCAGATTGTTGATGCCAATGGCGTTAGAAATCGCCTGGTTGAATAGCTGGGTTCCTTTGCAAGCGATTCGTGCTCCACTTGGATGTGGGTTGCATACCATTGAATTGCCGGCCGCCAACATGCTTATGGCATTGCTGGCAAGGGTCGGCAGAGAATGAGTGACTGGTGTAATAACTCCGATAACGCCAAAAGGAGCATATTCTGTCAAAGAAATTCCGTTCTCACCGGTGTAGGCTTCGGTTTTAAGGAACTCGACACCTAAGGATAACTCGCCGGCAGTTACCAGCTTTTCAATTTTGTGGTCCAGGCGACCGATCCGCGTTTCCTCAAGTTCCAGCTTT
>CAZPPD010000582.1:0-4335 GCA_964588185.1 uncultured Alcaligenaceae bacterium
GATCCCGGAATGGAACTCACCCTAGATGCGGATAATCGCTTAAATATCCGCAACAATGCCACTATCGTTGGCGACGCCACGACCTCGTTGCAAATTAGTGGGACCGACCGCGTCGACATGGAAACGACCATCCCCGGTTTTGATGGTACCATCGTGGTGGGTAGTGACGGTACCGGCGGTGAGGAAATCTTTGGTCGATATGATGTCCATGCGGTTGATGGTGGTTTTGGGAGCGCGGTAGGCCCGACCCGGGTGGAAGGAACTGAGGGTAGCGTATTAATCCGCAACAACCGGACTCATACCGAAAATTTCTTCATTGAAGGGAATGGTCGTGGAACGGAAGGTGCGATTCGGAGTGAAGGTGGTACCAACGTAATTGATGGTACTGTCACCTTGACCGACAATGCGGACATTTTCACCAACAACTCGACACTGACTATCACCGGACAGGTAAGCGGTCCCTTCACTTTAAATAAAACCGGAACTAACGTAACCAGCCGTCTCATTTTGGAATCAAGCAACCCTATCAATGACTTTCTGTTGAGTCATGGCCAAGTTCGAATTTCCCAAATTGACGGTTTAGGCGGCACTACCTCTTTAGATATCGACAACGGCGAATCTCTAGAATTCAATCCCGGCGATGGCAACACCTTTACTTATGACGGCGGCCAAGCTTTGCAAGGCCTCAATATAAATAACGGAACAATATCTTCCATAAGCGGCTCAACTATCCTCGACATCCCAATTACCGTTGGTATTCTGGGCGATGTGAACTTTTCTGGAGACGGAGACCTGACGGTTAAACAAGGTTTCGGCAACGGTGATTCCCCAATAAACACCAACTTCCTCAACCACTATGGATTTGACCGCACCGGAGACGACCGGGACAGTTTGAATCTTCACCTTAATGGCGGTATGCTCAACGGCGGATCGCCGACTACCTACGTAGATTTTACCGGGGAAACTCTTTTAACAAGCGGTCCTCAAGGGAACGGTTTGAACTTCGACAGCGATGCCGACTTTGTAAACACAGGAGCTATTGATCAGAATGACAACTATAAAAACCTGTTTATCGGGTTTTTGAATTCAACGGAGACCGGGGATTGGGAATTTCGCAACTCCGACCGCGATGACTGGGGAACCCTGTGGGTGGACATCGACCAAGATGGCGTATTTGAGTCGAACGATGGAAACCTGGGCTCCAACAATGGTGAACTCCTGGCTTGGAATGATAATGGAACCAAAACTGTTAATTTAACCAACCCACTTGGGACCGGACAATATCTTGTTGCATTTACTCACTTGGAAGGGGGCGGTGGGTCACGAATTGAGTACAGCTTCAAATCACCTTCCATGGGCAGCCAGGTAGTGATCAATCCCGCCGCCCCTGCACAAGCTGGATTATGGAGCGGATTTCAACCGGTCACTCCTGATACTAATGTGACCAAAGACGGGGATGGAGTATTAACCCTCTTCGGCGACAATACCTTCAGTGGTTCAGTGACTGTGTCCGGGGGAACGGTGTTAGCAGCCAATGACAATGCCTTTGGTCTTCCCGGTGGAGATGTTATTCTCTCCAACGGCACAACCGTGGGCTTCCAACAAGACATGATGGGTAACGACATCACTGTCTCGGGAGATAACATCATAGGTGCCGATAGCCGGGGAGCCAATCAGTCCGGTACTATTGTTAACCTTTTCGGCAACAATACTTTCCAAGGCGACATCACCGCTTCGATGGATCCGGCAGATCAAGATTTGACAATCACTTCAGAATCCGGACAGCTTACTATCGGCCAAGCCGGCGACACCTTGGACGTTCAGTTTTCGAAACTGAACTTTGATGGAGCAGGGAACACAGTTGTAAATAGTGAAATCGTTGGACTGACTACGGCACAATCCGCAGGCATTTTCCAAGCTTATCTGTTTACGGGCAATGACACCGACCTACCTGGCGACCCCTCACAAATCGCCAGCAAGATTGGATCTGGTGAAGTCTGGTTTCCACAGGAAGCAAATTCTCTCGACTTTTGGGGAAATGACCTTCTCGGAGTCGGGAATGCTGGAAATCCTGTTGATCCCAACAACTGGGCAGCCACCTATATTAGTGAACTCACCATTCCCGGCGTTGGCAATCAAAATATCCAACTTCGCCATACCTCTGCCGATGATGCCAATCGGATCCTCATCGACCTGGACCAAAGTGGTTCCTTCGATGGCGGGGCAGAAGATCCTTACGGCCAAGACCGAGGAGGAAACTTCACCACCGGATCCATCAGCGTACCAAGAGGCGTGCCGATTCCCATCGCTTTGCAAATGCGCGAAGGCGGCGGGGGTTCTCGTATCCAACCGGAGATCAGCTTTGACAATGGTACCACTTGGCATCGGTTTGACACAGCCGGAATTGATATAGGTGGTGTCAATGCCACCTTCGGCCTGGAACTTACTCCCAGCAATCAACTCATGAAGATGGGAGCCGGTACGGTAACCATAACCGGGAATAATAGTACTTTTGAAGCTGATTACACAGTCATGGAAGGTACTTTGGTTGCCACCTCGAACCAAGCCTTGGGCAGCACTACCGGCAACACTTTTGTAGAAGGGGGAACCCTTAGCCTCCAAGGTGTAACTGCAGTTTCCGAAACCATAGTAGTTGGCGATGCCATTATCACTCCGGAAGGTGGAGGTTTGGGTGCAACTCAAATTGATTTCCAGAACACAGGAGATTTACAGTTTAATATCACAAATGCCAATGGAATAAATGGCACAGTAGAAGTAACCTTTGATTTCACCGGAACCGGATTGCCTGGCATTAATGATCAATTTGAATTAGATCGTGACGGGAATACCGTTTCCACGCAACCTGCAAGTGCGGCGATTGGAGATACCATATCCTTCCCGGGGATAGACCTTGGGAACAACGGCACCTACATGCTCCAGGCAAGTTTCACCGGAACTCCTATTGCCTGGCAAGGGGATGTCAGCAGTGATTGGAATACCGGCGGAAACTGGGTAGGCGATGTTGTCCCCGGTCCAATGGACTTGGCTTTATTTAACGATGCTGATTCTGTATCCAACACTGTAGACCTGAGTAGCGCGGGTCCGGTTGGTGGAGTTCTCTTCCAAAATAATACAGATACCTTTACCTTCACTAACGGAACTTTAAACACCAATGCACTCGAACAAACGGGAAGCGGCACGACAATTCTCGATGGTTCAGCCTCAATCACCTCAAGCATTTTCTTAGGCCGCGTTGACGACGGCCTTTTACAGATCCTAAATCAAAATACCAGTAGTAGCCTGACCGGAGGTCAATGGAATCTGAATGGTGGAACTTTAAACGTAACTGCGAACGGAGCGGATACCGGCTTAGGTGCAACGGCAGTCAACGTATTCTTGAACGGGGGTACTTTGGACGTCGATGGGGTTTCTACTACCACCAATAACGCTCTCGGCCACTATGGTTTTCATAGCAACAGCGATGCCAATCATAACCTGGACGGCAATGGTGGATTAATGGCTCGCGAATCCCATCCCAACTTCAACGCCCAAGTGTTGCTGACAAACGGCCCGGGAAATCGCGGCTTGGATTTCAACAACGATGCAGATTTTGTCGCCAGCGGTGCGATTGGGCAGAACGATAACTATCAAAACCTTTGGGTCGGCACGCTCAGTGTCCCCCTCGGCGAAGGTGGAAATTGGGAATTCCGCAACGCGGGGGATGATGACCGGGGAGCAATCTGGATTGATCTGGACCGGAATGGCACTTTTGATGCACCGGGTGGTCTTGGAACCGGTGAAAATATTTCTTGGGAAGACGGCGGTACCAAGACAGTACCCTTGACTGCAGGAGAGGACTACCTGGTGGCGTTTGCGCACACGGAGTTTGGAAGTGGATCTAATATCGATATCCGTGTGAAATCTCCCTCTATGGATAGTCAAGTAGTTGTTCAGCCGTCTGACCCCGCACAAGCAGGTTGGTGGAGCTTCACCCAAATATCCCAAGGTGTCCTCGGCAACAACATTACGTTAGATAGTGATTCTACAATCAATATTTCCTCTCCGGAAATCGAATTTGGCAACCTCACTACCACGGTATCCGATGTGCAACTCAACGTGGAAACTGACTCCGCAGGTTCTGGTTTGGTTTTCAGTGATGTGACCATTGAAGGCAATACGACCTTTAATGCAGTTCAGAAGCTCAATGTTCAGCTACCTTTTATCGCAGAGGTTACTCCAGCCAATCTGACCTTCCAAGGATCTGGTGGTTTCAATTTACCTACGGACAATACATTCAGTGGCCAAATTACAATCGCCGGCGAAGCGACGGTAGAT
>CAZPPD010000583.1:0-4329 GCA_964588185.1 uncultured Alcaligenaceae bacterium
AACCCGCCGGATCCTCCCCGAAGTGGTTAGCTAGTTGCGGTGAAGGTAAAAAGGGAAAAAGAACCGGTCTTAGGATATTCCTAGACCAAGAATCCGTGGACATTTTCACCTTTGCATGGATTGACCTCAATTCCCCCCTTCTTTCCGCCTGGCTGCGGAGGATTTCGATTACGAGGCCAAATGGACTGTGGTTTCGGTTTTTGCCTCGAAAAATAGAACAGTCAGTTTTTTCGGTGGGTTGGGTTTCCTTTCCGAAGGAAATAAAATCTAGCTAATCTCGTGAAACACTACCCCCCAAACTGAAAGCTGGCTCCTATCCGGGAGGCACATTCCGTCCCACGTCCGGTTGACTCCCCACATTCAAGTGGGGTGAGATCCAACCATGTTGTTAGATTCACCAAAATCAGAAAACATTTCTTCCCAATCCGGGGCGGAAACGGACATTCATAAGGTTCGCATTCGCTTTCGGAAAGATGGAAACCTCCGTTTGGTTAGTCACCATGATTTGATGCATGTCTTCGAAAGGACTTTCCGGCGTTCCCAAATCCCCTTTCGGTCAACCAGTGGATATCACCCAAAACCGAAAATGGTGTTCGCCCTCTCTTTGGCCTTGGGAATTGTCGGCTGTGAAGAAGTTTTGGAGGTTGAGTTGGAACCTCAACTAACTCAACAAGAAATCTTCGATCGTTTGGTTGGCCACACACCACCGGGGCTTACGATCCAACGCGTTCAACCCATTGACGCCAAAACCAAAGCTCGAGTTTGCCGGGTATCTTACCGCATCCTCATTCCGGACCGGTATCACACCAATTTACCGTCTTTTATGAAAACTGTATGGGATTCCCCCGAATGGTGGATTGAACGAACACGCCCAAAAATTCGCAAAATCAATCTTCGGCCGTTCCTGGCCGACCTGCGATTTCAAGAAAACTATTTGGAAATGGATTTGTGGGTAAGTCCATCCGGGATGGCTCGCCCTGAAGAGGTTCTTCAAGCCATGGGGATTGCCGAGATCCTCGAAGAAGGAATGGTATTCGAACGAACAAAACTCGTCCTCGAGGACGAGATGGCAGAAACAAATATTACGCTCCCGGAGATGGAGTCCAGGGAAGAGGGCAAAGCGGTTGAAAAATCATCCCGCCCTCGGCCCGCTCCATTGTTCCCGGGTCCTTTATCATTTGATTCATAACGACGAATAAGAAAGGGAACAATGAAAAAAGAGATGCTTATTAATGTTTTACAGCCCGAAGAATGCCGAATTGCCATTCTGGAGGATGGCATTCTGGAAGAACTGTATGTCGAACGGACCAGCCACGAAAGTTACGTGGGAAATATTTATAAGGGCCGCATTGTTAACATCGAACCCAGCATTCAGGCTGCCTTCGTGGATTTCGGCGTTGGCCGCAACGGTTTTTTGCACGTCTCCGACGTAGAACCGGCTTACTATCGCCACCTCGAGCAAGGCCGGGGCGATAATAACAATCGTCGCGGCGGCGGACGCAACAGCGGCGGCCGGGGCCGGTCCCGGAATCGTGGGGTAAGCCGCCCCGGAATTGGCATTCCCCCCCCGCCTCGAGAAGTCCAACCCGATCCGGAAGACATAATGGTGGATGTTGACAACGAAGCGGACGAACCCTTGGAAGACTTCGGAGTCACACCGGATTTAGGTTCCCCCAATGATATTTCCGTTGTGAATGAGAACTTCGCTGCAGATGCGGATGATTGGTTAAGTCCCGAAGGAATGGCCAGCATTTCCGAGGATCTGGAAGCAGAAGAGGCGGAAGTAATTGAGGAGGATGACTCCGATGAGGAATTTTCATCCGGAGAATCAGACTTTGAAACGGATTCGGAGAATAACCTTTCGGATGCTTCCCCTAAAGATAAAGGGGCTTTGAATATCTTTGACGAGCCCGAAGCAAAATCCCCTTACACAGGATTTGGTGCCGGTTTGTTAGATAACGAATTGGACCAATCCGAACCGGAAGAGTCCTACGAAGACGAAGAGGATTTCGCCGAAGACGACGTAGAGGATTTCGATGAGGAGAATACTTTTGCCGATGAGCTAGATGATTCAAACGCCGATTCCGAACTGGAAGCCCCTTCGGAAGAGGATTGGGAAAGTACTTTACCCGCATTTTATCGGCGGGAGTTACAACCGATCCCTACAGATTTGGATGAAGATGAAGAAGACGAGGATTCCGAACCCGAAGAGGATTTCTCCGAACCCGAAGAAGATTTAGCGGAACCCGAAGAGGGGGATTCCGAACCCGAAGAAGATTTAGCGGAACCGGATGAGCTTACCGATTCCTTGGAGGAAGAATATTCTGAACCTGAGGATCTCTTTCCGGAAAAACCAACCGAATCCCCAAGGCCGATGGATTCCGCCGAAAGCCGCACCCAGGAAGAAATTTCCGATGCCGATCTGACTTTTGGATCGGAACCGGTTTTCAAGGACGAAATCGTGCAAAGTAAACCAAAGCGGTCGGCGGCCGAGGATTCAGAAGAAACCAGCATATCCATCAAAACGACTTATCACGAAACTTCCTCAGACGAAAATGGCGAGAACGCCGGTTTTTCCGACGCCGACCTTAGTTTTTCCTTGGGATCAACCAAGGAGGAGGCAGGGGGCAAAGGATTCCGTCCGGAATCGCCGAATTCAACAGAAGAAGAACCGGAAGAGGCCGTTCAGGATGTGGAAGAAGAGCCGGTTGAGGTCACCGCAATCGAAGAGGAAGAGGTCTTTGAAATCCCCCCGCGGAAAAAACCTTCCAAAGGAGATTCCGGCGGTTATCGTTTTCAACAAGATTTCGATGAACCACACCAGCCCCGCCAACGAGACCGCGGCAAAGGTTACCGCCGGGGTGGACGCAGGCCAATGAATCGGCGTCCCGGGCGTCCGGGTGCAGGCCGGCCCAAACCATTAATCCAGGATATTTTCAAACGCGGCCAGGAAGTATTGGTTCAGGTAATCAAGGAAGGCATCGGTACCAAAGGGCCGACCCTGAGCACGTACATCAGCATCGCCGGAAGATACCTGGTCCTAATGCCGGGGCTGAACCGAATCGGGGTTTCTCGCAAGATTACCGACGAAGACAAACGCCGCCGGCTTCGAGATATTCTGTCGGAACTCAAACCGCCTCGCGGATTGGGATTTATCATTCGCACCGCCGGTTTGGACCGGACCAAAAAGGAATTGCAACGCGACCTCGCTTACCTTTCCCGGTTATGGCAGGTCGTGGTTCGCCGTATCCGCAAATTGAAATCCCCCACGGAGATTTATCAAGAAAGCGATATGATCACCCGGACCATTCGCGATACTTTTACCTCGGAGATCGAAAGGATCTATGTAGACGAGGAAAAAGCTTTCGAACATGCCCAGGAATTCTTGCAGATCGTGATGCCGCGCTATTCCAACCGGATCAACCGGTATGCCGGTTCGGAACCCATCTTCCACAAATATGGGATCGAAGATGAAATCGGCAAAATTCATAAGCGCCACGTCCCGCTTCCCAATGGCGGTTCTATCGTTATCGATCAGACCGAGGCCTTGGTTGCCATTGATGTCAACAGTGGTAATTTCCGGGCGGATAACAATGCCGAAGAGACCGCCTATCAAATGAACTTACTGGCAGCCCGGGAAATTGCCCGGCAACTGCGGCTTCGGGACCTGGGCGGAGTTATCGTGAACGACTTTATCGATATGCGGGAAGAAAAACACCGCCGAGGAGTGGAACACGCCCTGCGCGAAGCAGTCCGCCGCGACCGCGCGCGTACCAAGATTCTGAAGATCTCCGCGTTCGGCATCATCGAAATGACCCGTCAGCGCATTCGGCCCTCATTGAAACGAAGTGTTTATCAGGATTGTGCCCATTGCAACGGTTCCGGGCAAATCAAGACCTGTGAAAGTATGAGCATCGATGTCATGCGCATGTTACAACTGGCTTGCACACAGGGCGGCATTACCCAAATTCACGTGGAGGTGCAGGAAGAAGTTAGCATTTATCTGAATAACCGCAAACGGCGGGAAGTATCGGCTCTCGAAGAAAAACACCAAACCCAGATCCATATAACGGGGGTAATCTGTGCTCCCCCCGAACATCTGGAATTTGTATGCTATGACAACAATAACAACGAAATCCGGTTTCCTGCCTATGAGGAACCAACCCTACCCAGAAAAATAGCGAATACCCGATAATTTTCAGCCGAATTACGTCTCTGATATAATTGGCGAGTAGTTTGACCCTACTCGCCAATCATTTTTATGGGTAATTAAAACAAGAATGAACCTGGACCATATACTTTCTCACTTATCTCAGAATCCCAATGCCG
>CAZPPD010000584.1:0-4328 GCA_964588185.1 uncultured Alcaligenaceae bacterium
AACTCCGGCCATTGCCGGTTCTTTGGATTCTTGGGCTTCCGTAGGTGGGCCTCGTTCTTCTTCCTTTTCGCCCTCGATACTCCGAACCCAATTAATATCCCCTCGTTTCCATAAATAAGCGAAGCCGACAAGCAGAACTCCGAAGAAAACCAGAATATCGATCAAGGCAACGATACCAAACCTTCTTCCGGCATCGGTGGAGATGCCCTCGGATCGGAGCTTGGTAAATGCTTTTTTTTCTACATCGGAAACGGGCGGCAATGCGGTAACGGCAAACTGCTCGGTAACGGCCAACCGCTCTTCGACCGGCAGGCTGGTTTGGGCCAAGGTATTGGCTTTGCCGAACACAATCGCCCAGGGGAAGAAGAAAGCAACTTCTACATCAAAAATGACAAACAAAAGTGCAACGACATAATAGCGTAGATCGAATTGAACCCACGCACTGCCGATAGTCGGCTCGCCGCATTCGTAGATAGTCAGCTTTTCCGGATCCGGTTCAATCGGCCGGATGACTTTGCCGATCAACAAATGAATGAAGAGAAAAAAAGCACCTAATCCAACGAAAATTGCTATCGAAACGGTTAGCGATGGCATATTGATATCCGCCTTAGGCTTTACTTAAATCTTCCACCAATTTCTTGCGGCCGGCGTATCCGGCTTGCAGTTCATGCCAATGATTAACTTCAGCCTCACCTTGTTTCCAGCACAGATACACTTCCCGATTATCCATGATGCAGGGGAAATCCACCAAACCTTTATAATGGTCCTTTAATTCCACCCCTAACTCCCGAATCTCCCGTTCGTATTCCTTCATTTTTTTGGAGTCATACTCCAGTTCGGCTTCAATCTGCTCGAGCTCTTCCTTGTATTGCTCACCGGGGGAGTTGTCTTCATCCCGCTTTAACCTCAGCAGTCTTTCCCGCCGATCTCGCAAATCATTTGCCAGCTCCACGATGTCCCGAATAATGACTTTCACCAAAGGCAGAGTGGCATTGGCTTCGGAAACCGTAAAGAATTTTTTCCGAAAACGTTTTTTCGCTTTATTCATGACAATTACCTCTCTCCTAAAATGAAAGTTCAATAAAAGTAATAATTATCAACTCATGATTGTTCCGCGGTAGCGGTTTTCTTTGGGGTAGGGGGTGGATCCGGCGGTTTGGTCCAAACCGGCTCCACAGTCAATTTCGATGCGGCCACGGCCGTCGGATTTAACGTGGCTTGCCCCCAAGCGGTCTCCACCGGCAGTTTCGCAAAGTCTACGATACAACCGTCCCGACTGTAACAACTCATATCATAGGTTGATCCCATAAAAATGCAATCGACCGGGCAAGGATCCACACAAAGGGCACAAAACATACATTTGGTGTAATCGATTTTGAACCCGTTGACCCGAAATCCTTTCCCAACCGGATTTTTTATCTTCTCGATATAAATACAGTCCACCGGGCAAGCCCGGGCACACTTATCGCAACCAATGCAGGTCGTTAAATCAAAGCGATGAATCCCCCGGTACCTTGGCTTCACGGGAACAGGCAATTCGGTATACTCGAAATTCTGTGTAAAGGCTTTGCGCCGGTAAGTTTGCAGGTAATACCACAAGGTGACCCACATCCCTTGGCCTACAGTCTTAATGGCCGTGTACACATTTCGGAGCCATTTTCGCATGTTATTAAGTCTCAAAAATGAGGAGATGTTCCTAATTCGCTATCTAGTAAAATTATAGGAAAGGGGTGAATACTCGCAAGGGGCAGGAGGCCGGGTGAACAGGTAATTCTCGATCTTTTGGAATAGTTTTTGTCCAAAAGAAAACCCACGGAGTTGATCCGTGGGTTGATATTTTTCTTCGGAACAAAAGTTAGCTTTGTTCTTCGCTACTGGAACTGACTTCGCTACCGGCACTAACCAATTCCTTTTCACCAGCGGCGCTTTCCCGAGCGTCGAAGACAATTCTCTTCTCGCCATCAACTTCTCCGACTTTCGCATAGATGAATTCCTTGCCGGAAAAAGTGCCCCGTAGAACTTCTTCGGAGAGAGGATCTTCCAGCAAGTGCTCAATGGCACGACGTAGTGGCCGTGCTCCGAATTCCAGACTGGAGCCTTTGTCAATGATGAGTTCTTTGGCTTCTTCTGTCAGATCAATGGTGATATTCTTTTCCTTGAGCCGCTCAGCCACCTTGGCCAACTCAATATCGATAATGTTCTTTAGATCTACCCGGGTCAGGGAACGGAAGACAATGATATCATCCACACGGTTGAGGAATTCCGGTCGGAAGTTCTTTTCCATCTCGGTATTTACCGTTTCCTTGATCTTCTCGTAGTTGGATTCCTCCGTTTGCGGTTGGAAAGGATTTAACGTCCGTCGACCCTTGATCTCTTCCGCACCGATGTTGGTAGTCATGATCAAAATGGTATTTTTGAAATCCACCGTGCGGCCGACATTGTCAGTTAAGCGGCCTTCTTCCATTACCTGGAGCAAGATGTTCCAGACATCCGGATGAGCCTTTTCGATTTCGTCCAGCAAGATTACACTGTAAGGCTTGCGGCGAATCTTTTCGGTCAGTTGACCGCCTTCTTCATAGCCTACATATCCCGGAGGAGCACCGGTAAGTCGAGAAACATTGTGCTTTTCGACATATTCGGACATATCGATTTGCACCATGGCGTTCTCATCGTTAAACATGAAGGCCGCCAACCGCTTGGCCAATAAGGTCTTACCAACCCCGGTGGGCCCGGCAAAGATAAAGCAGCCAATTGGCCGTTTAGGATCTTTAAGGCCGGCGCGGCTCTTACGAACAGCCTTGGCAATCCGGGTAATTGCCTCATGCTGGCTAACGATATGTTTGTGAAGTTCTTCTTCCATTTTCAGCAATCGAGCCGTTTCGGTCTCCTCAAGGCGGGTCAGCGGAACGCCGGTCATCTTGCTGACGACCTCGTTGATGACTTCCTCGTCAACCACACCATCGATTTCCTTGGATTTTTCTCGCCATTCGCGAAGAATTTGTTCCTTCTTCTTCTTCAGCTTGTCGGCTTGATCCCGAAGGCTGGCTGCCTTTTCGAAATCTTGTTCGGCTACCGCACTTTCCTTCTCCAGATTGAATTGCTCAATTTGGCTGTCCAATTCTTTCAAGTCCGGCGGACGGGTCATGGCTTTGAGCCGCAAGCGTGCGCCGGCTTCGTCGATAACGTCAATCGCTTTGTCCGGCAAGCACCGGCCGCTGATATAACGATCCGACAAATCCACGGCTGCCTGCAAAGACTCATCGGTGATTTGTACCCGGTGGTGGGCCTCATAGCGATCCCGGAGTCCCCGCAAGATTTCTACGGTTTCTTCCTTGGAAGGAGGATTCACGATGATTTGTTGGAAACGCCGTTCCAAGGCACCGTCTTTTTCAATGTATTTGCGGTACTCGTCGAGAGTGGTTGCCCCAATACATTGGATTTCCCCACGAGCCAAGGCCGGCTTCAGCACATTGCTGGCGTCGATGGCCCCTTCCGCCCCCCCGGCACCGACAAGCGTGTGCAACTCATCAATGAAAAGGATGGTATTTTTTGCCCGGCGAACTTCATTCATTACCGCTTTGATGCGTTCTTCAAATTGGCCGCGATACTTGGTTCCGGCGACCATCATGGCAAGATCCAGAACCACAATGCGTTTGTCGCGAAGTAATTCCGGAACATTACTGTCAACCACCATTTGCGCCAAGCCTTCGACGATGGCCGTCTTCCCGACCCCGGCTTCGCCTAAAAGAACTGGGTTGTTCTTCTGGCGTCGGGAAAGGATCTGGATAACCCTTTCAATCTCATTTTGCCGGCCGATGACGGGATCCAGTTTGTTTTGCCGAGCGAGTTCGGTAAGATCACGCCCAAAACTATCCAAAGCGGGTGTTTTGGATTTTCCTTTGCTGGCAGGTCTTTCGCTGCCGCCGCTGCTGCTTTCTCCCGATTCCATGTTGTGCCCCAACAAGTTCAGAACCTCTTCGCGAACATCTTCCAATTTCAAACCCAGATTCATCAAAACCTGTGCCGCTACGCCCTCTTGCTCGCGCAAAAGGCCTAACAGAAGATGCTCGGTACCTACGTAGTTGTGATTAAGGTTGCGTGCTTCTTCGATCGAGTATTCAATGACTTTTTTCGCTCGCGGTGTCTGTGGTAGACGGCCCATGGTAACCATGTCCGGTCCCGCTTGGACAATCTTTTCCACCTCCAACCGGATTTTTCGCAAGTCAATGTCCAGATTTTTCAGAACATTGGCCGCCACTCCCGACCCTTCTTTCACCAGGCCGAGCAAGATGTGTTCCGTGCCGATGTATTCGTGATTGAAACGCTGT
>CAZPPD010000585.1:0-4325 GCA_964588185.1 uncultured Alcaligenaceae bacterium
TCCAAGGCGACCGGCTTTCCGATTGCCAAAATCGCCGCCAAGCTTGCCGTCGGTTATCTACTCAATGAAATTCGCAACGACATTACCCGGGAAACGCCCGCTTGCTTTGAACCCACCATCGACTACGTGGTCACCAAGATCCCGCGGTGGACCTTCGAAAAGTTCCCCGAAGCCGATTCCACTCTGACCACGCAAATGAAATCAGTCGGCGAAACCATGGCAATCGGCAGGACCTTCAAGGAATCCTTGCAAAAGGCATTGCGTGGATTGGAAACCGGCCGTTTTGGACTTGGTTGCGATCGTTCCGACCGCTGGGGCACCGCTAACCAACCCACCACCGAGGAAATCGCAACTAAACTTGCCACCCCAAATGCCGAGCGGATGTGGTATATCCGCTACGCCATGCTAGCCGGGTTTTCCGTTGATGATATATTCCTTCGTACCAAGATTGATCCCTGGTTCTTAAATGCTATTCGAGAAATCGTGGATTTAGAGGAGGAAATGAAAGCTTGCCCGGATGTCAATTCTGCTTCCGATGATCTGTTGTGGCGAGCTAAACAGGCGGGTTTTTCCGACAAACAGATATCCAACATCTGGAATATGACGGAACCGGAGTTCCGCAGCCTGCGCAAATCCAAGGGAATAAATGCCGTTTATAAGCTGGTAGATACCTGCGCTGCCGAATTTGCGGCTTTCACTCCTTATTACTACTCCACCTACGAACGGCCTTACACCGCATTGGAGTTGGACGAGCAAGGAAATCCAACCGGTAAAGTTTCGCTGGTGGAAAACGATGAAACCAAACCCTCGTTGGAAGGCAAGCAGCGTGTCATCATTCTCGGAGGGGGTCCTAATCGAATCGGTCAAGGGATTGAGTTTGATTATTGCTGTTGCCATGCCGCCTTCGCGTTGCGGGAGGCGGGTTATGAAACCATCATGGTCAATTCTAATCCCGAAACCGTCTCCACCGACTACGACACCAGCGATCATCTCTTCTTCGAGCCACTAACATTAGAAGACGTCCTCAATATTTGCGACCGCATGCAACCCTTGGGATTGATCGTCCAATTCGGCGGCCAGACCCCCCTAAATTTGGCTCGGGTTCTGGCCAAAGCGGGTGCTCCTATTATCGGCACCAGCGTCGAAAGTATCGATATGGCCGAGGATCGCGAAAAATTCCAGGAATTAATTCAACGACTGAATCTCCGCCAGCCCGACAATGCCATCGCCATGGATTTGGAGCAATCGTTGCACGTTACCCGAAATATCGGCTATCCCGTCGTGGTCCGGCCAAGCTATGTGCTGGGCGGGCGAGCGATGGAAATTGTCTACGATGACGAGGGGTTGAAATCCTACATGGAACAATCCGTCGGCGTCACCAAAGGCAAACCCATCCTCTTTGACAAGTTCTTGGAAGCGGCTATTGAAGTGGATGTGGATTGCCTTAGCGACGGCCATCGCACAGTAATCGGTGGAGTTATGCAACACATTGAAGAGGCAGGGGTTCATTCCGGCGATTCCGCTTGTGTAATTCCACCCCACAGCTTACCACCATCTGTAGTGGAGGAAATACGCCGACAAACCCGAGAGCTAGCCCGGGAATTAAATGTCCACGGGCTCATGAACGTCCAGTTTGCTGTCAGCCGCGACTGGACAGTTCACATCCTGGAAGCCAATCCACGGGCCAGCCGCACAGTTCCCTTTGTGGCGAAAGCAACCAATGTCCCTTTGGCCAAATATGCCGCCCTGATCATGGTGGGGAAGACCTTGGATGAATTGGGGCTTCATGAGGAAGTAATTCCCGCGCATTTTTCCGTCAAGGAAAGCGTTTTTCCGTTCAACAAATTTCCGGGCGTGGATATTATCTTGGGGCCGGAAATGCGGTCAACCGGCGAAGTGATGGGAATAGATGATAACTTCTCCATGGCTTATGCCAAAAGCCAACTCGCCGCCAGTAGTAAGCTTCCTACCAAGGAAGGAAGTATTATCTTCATCTCCGTCGCCGACCGCGACAAACAGGATGTCATCCAAATCGGTAGATTGCTTTCCCAACTGGACTATAAATTGATAAGTACCCGTGGGACTGCTTCGGTCCTTCGCGAAGCAAATATTAAAGTGGAGGAAATTCCTAAGCTGAGCGAAGGCCGCCCCAATCTAGTAGACCGTATGAAGAATGGCGAAGTTGCCTTGGTCATCAACACTCCAAGCGGAAAAGGCGCTCGAACGGATGAAGGGAAGATCCGAGCGGCGGCCGTGGCCCATGGCGTGACCTGTATAACCACTCTTGCAGCAGCCCAAGCCGCTGCCGAGGCGTGTGCGGAACTTCGCATGCGAGAAATTACTGTTACATCCTTGCAAGAACGCTTTCTCAAAAAGTCCGAACTTGTTACCGGATAGCGATCCGGCGAATCCCATCTAACTTGATTTTAAGGAGAACATAATGAGCTTAACCGAAAAAAAATGTGTTCCCTGCGAAGGCGGAGTGCCAACGCTGAAGCCTGATGAAGTGCAAAAATTCCTTGGGGAAGTTCCCGGCTGGGAAGTAACCAGCGACAATAAAATGATCTTTCGCAAGTGGCAAAAGAAAAACTTTGTTGAGTCCCTTGGTCTCCTGCAAAAAATCGGCAATCTCGCTGAGCAAGAGGGTCACCATCCTGACCTACATCTCACCGGATATCGCAATCTGAAAGTTGAAATAATGACCCATGCCATTGGTGGATTATCCGAAAATGACTTCATCCTGGCAGCAAAAATCAATAGTTTGCCCGAAGCTTAATGGCAACAAAAATCAGACCGCACGTCCAAAGACGTGCGGTCGTTAAAGGTAGCAGGTGGAACACCCCTTGGGTCGTAATTTGCGAGTCCTTTGCCGAGGGGTGCTGGAAATCCAGCCATAGGTTCCCCCTGCTACTGTCTTATCAGTAACAAATCATAGAACTTTAGGAGCCGACTAATTTAAACTTCTTTAGTTTGCCCACTAAGTTGATTGCAATGGAATGGCTAAGCGGACAAAATCTAAGAAAAAATTTATTATGTCCGAACTAGTAGTGATGTTTTGATTTGACGCATTGGGAGGATTAATTACTACCAGGATCCGAATTTGTTCACGATCCTTCTAGAAAGACCTGTGCTAAAACACTCAACATTTCTGCGTATTCATCCAAATCAACGACCAAATGCCACAGGGGGATTCTTTTGCAAAATCCCCCGTGGTACATATGCTTTTTGCCCTGTTGGTAAAATATATTTCAGTTCTTTACTCTTACCGAAAACACTCGCTCTATCCGGGAAACATTCCCCTGCCGGTCCCGGATGGAAACGACAATTGTCCCTTCCTCCAACTTTCGGATGGGTTGTTTCAAGGCAAGTTCCAGGACTCCCTGAGACTGCGGCTGAAACAATTCGGCCAGGTTCTTTCCGGGGGCCATCCCATTCACAGCAAAGTCTGCGGTTACCTTCAAGGACTCCGGATCGATCCCGGAATAAAAATCGTGCATCCCAACTACTATCTTGGCTAGCTTCGTATTTTTCCCCGCACAAGGATAGGTCAACGCCAAGGTCGGGCGATTGTCGTCACACATCCAACCATAGCAGCGCCGTGCTGGATGTTCCGGATCATAATCCAAATCAATCGGACATCCCAAGTCAATCCAGCGGACCAAGGTGCGGCGGTCTTCGTCGCTGAGAGGGGCCACTTTGATTTTCTTGCCGTTTGCTCCCACGTAAGTGCCTTTCACAGCTTCTGGCGGCGGCATTTCATGGCCATAGTAGTCAATGTCCAATTTGGCCCGATAGCGGTTGATGTCTACCGGATTTCCTTGATGAAGAAGCTTGCCTGCGCCCGGATGCGGTTCCGATGGGTGATCCTCATTCTTGAAACCATCCAGGCGTTTGCCGTAAATATTCCAAACCAACAAACTGCGGCGCGATTGGAACATACGAATGTATCGGGAGGCCTGCGGATATCCCCAGCTGTCATACCCGATAGGTTTGTGCCCAAACTCCGCCCGGTTGTCCAAAGCCAAGCGATAATACGTTCCCGGGACTTCTCCGGCCCGATTGTGCCGTTTCATTGCATGGTCGGCGTCCAAATCCAACTTACCCGCCGGTTTTTGTCCATTCTTGGAAGTGTGACAAGCCACGCAACTTCGCTTGAGGATTGGTTGGACATCGCGGAAGTATTCAACATTGTGAAGGCTTTTCTTGGCAACCTTAAGCCCGCTGGTGTCGGCTACGTCCCACTGCTTCCCGGATTGGTCCTGGTTCTTGACCGTAATTAAGGGCGTTTCATTGACCAGATCCCAGACTTTGTAGCTCGGCTTGCC
>CAZPPD010000586.1:0-4322 GCA_964588185.1 uncultured Alcaligenaceae bacterium
AGACGTAAGATTTCTCGCAGGGCCAAGTGGATTTGTTTTCGGTGGAAAAGATATGTTCCTTTTTCTTTAGCGCTTCGATTTCCTCTTTTAGCTGATCGTCGATATCAATGCCGGCCGGGATGTTTTCCAATTCCTGGCGAGCCCAGAAATAACAAATCACCCACAAGCGAATAAAATAACCTAACGGGTAACCCATTACGGTTCCGACCAGCAAAAAGAACCAAATCCCAACTTTAGCAGATGCAACTCGGTAGAGCCCATTTTCCGGGGTAGGAAAGAAACTCCCATCCAATCCCCAACGAATCCACTGGGTATTCGGTCCCCCAAACCAAGTGATACTCTCACAAATTACAAACCAGGTCAGAAAAAGCAGCCCACCTAGAAACATCAGATGCAGCAAACAGATGGCCAGGTTTATCACCGCGGATCCCACTAGCGGCATCAGGCTTTGAAAAAACATCCCAACCGACGAAGGAATTTTTTCGCTGCGGGAGCTTTCAATTCCTAATCCCGCCAACCCAAAACTGCCGGGGATTAGAAATACGAACGCCGCCACTGCGCAGGCGAGCGGTTCTTGCCAAGAAACTCCGCCCATCAAAGTGGAAGGGAGGAGGTACCCGGCGATACAAAATGCCGTGACTCCTACCGTCATTAGCAAGGTACTGGTCCAACCCACTCTGCCTCGGATTGCCCCAAAAAGGTGAGCAGTTTTGGCCTTCAGTTTTATTCGAAACACCTGTTGGATGGCAATCGTCCGGGCACAGGCTTTGAGTAGTCGCCGGAGACCGAATGCAATCAGAACAAGGGATGTAGTTACCAAGGCAACAAAAATAGCTGGTTGCTGACCGTAAAGTCTCCAAACGGCATCCCGGTAGGACACATTTCCGCCCCCCGTATATCTCCAGGAAATCCAGGCGGCGGCAAACAGAATTAAAAATGTCCACCCTATGCCCAGTAACAAGTTTGGGAAAAAGAAACTTATGGCTGGAGCCCCGAACGTATCCTTGAGGGATAGCCGCTCTGAGGGAGAATCCGGTTCCGACAAGCTTCCGACCCGAATTGCAAACCAAGATTTTTTCCCTTGGGGAACGGTCAGTGGAGCCGGAGGTTCGCCTGGCGATGGCCCGGTTGGGGCAACCCCCGCAAGCACACGGTGGTATTCAATCTCAGAGACCAAGCCATCCAACTCTTGCAAAGGAGTTCCGCTATCCTTGTAGAGATAGGTTTTTGGTAAAGAGGTTATCTGAAGTTTTTCGCCAATCTCCGGATTTTCGTCCAGGTTTATTGTGGCCAGACCAACCCGCTCATCAAAATGGCTGGGTAAACGGGAAAACACATTGGCTTGCTGTTGGCTGAAAGGGCACCACGAAGCCCAACACAATACCAACACCGGCTTCTTGGCATACTCGACTTTCTCCGACCAGTCTTGGGCGGTAACTTCAACGATGTGTTTCTCGGATTGCTCACCACGAGGTTTCAGCAGAGCGTTGTCTCCATCCCAGAAGACATCCTCAGGTGTTTTGTCCTGGATTCTGCGAAGTCTTAGATAAACCCGTGTTTGCAAGCTCCAGAAAATAGACAAGGACAACCCCATCACCGGAAGAAACCAGAAATCCTCAACTTGGAACGGAAACGCTTGAAGGAGGAGGACCGGAACCAGGGCAAACCCCAACGAAAGTCCCACAAACAAAATGTAGATCGGCATTTTTTGGTAGAAGTATGAAAGTCCGCGGGAAAGCGCGTCAAAGATAGAAGAGCCTTCCGTTCCCATTGCTGCCGGCATTACCCAATACCCGAACAAGAATCCGCCGGCTAAAAGGGAGAACATTAATGCAAAAACCAGAATTATGGGTATGGCAAAAATCGCCAACAAGATGGCAAGAAAACAGTGAAGGGAAAACAGCCCCCCGATCAATCCGGTTAACAACATCATCAACATAAATACCTGGCAGCAAAAAATCCCCCCGAAAAATTGAAAACACCGCCGAAGTAAAAGTTGGGTTGCGGACGTTTGCGGTTTCGTTCCTTCCCGGAATAGAGCAAACAACTCCCGCCTGGTAATCCACATCCCAATCAAGCCCCATATTGTCCCCAGAACCGTGAATAGGACTAAGGAGATGAACACGACCCTTCCAAAACTTAAGTGCGCTATTTCCCAGGTCCATTCTGTCCACCTGGTAGAGAGGGAAACAAACCACTGGTTGATTTCCAGCTCCCTACCCAGGAACAGATGTTCGGAAAAAGCCAGGGCTAGCAGGGTTATCGATAACCCTGCCACGCACAGCAACCAACGCAAAGGATGAAATCCGCGAAAGATTGTGCCGAGCCAAGGTGCATTGGAAGGGAGCATGGTCAAAGCAAATTATCCTGTCTGATTTGAATGCGGGATTGATTGCCCTGCTTACTTTTTTAGTGCTCGAACCAATGCAACCCAATCCTGTTTGGCCTCAGCGGGGGGATTGCCGACCGAAACCAGCCCAGGCCCCTGAATTGTTTTCACACTGCCGGCCTGCAATTCACCGCCTTTGCGGGGATTGTACCAATGCACCGAGTATTTTCCTTTGCCCGCCTTTAGCTTGGTTGAACCGCCGTTGGGCAAATAAATCGCGTACACCGAGCCCGCCTGAGCAAAACAATAATCGTTGTCGTTTGAGGTAATTTCATCGGCTGCTTTCATCTCCCAAAATGGCAGATGGTGGTGAAAGAACTCCAAGGCAAACCTTGTCTGAGCCCACATGTTTGCCCGCGATCGGAAATCCTCACAATTCAAATCATTATGTGCGTACCGGTACCCAAAATACCATTCACACCCGGCCCCCCCGGCCATCAGGTTCCCCCACAGATGTTTTTTCCGCACCTGATCATGGCCCGGGTCATTCTTATCCGGCTTCACCCCGGTATTGGCCGGCCCGATTTCATCCAAACAAACGACCCACTTGCGTCCCTTCTTGGCCGACCGCTCCACCCAGCGCAGCGTCTGCTCATGGGTCTGATTGGTTTGCAAGGAAGGTCCTTCGAAATTCTTGAATCCCAGCAATGGATTGTAGATCTTGTCGTAACGGCCCGGAAACGTGTGCACCACAATTGGATGATCATAGGGATCCAATTCCCGGATATAGTTGCAGAACTGCTTGCGTTGTTTGTGGGTGTTGGTGTTTTCTTCGCCGAGGTTCCAAACAATCGCCAAGTGATGCGAAAAGCGGGCGATCAATTCCCGGTAATAATATTTCCGTTCCAAGCCGAGGTCCCCTCCATCAAGAAGCTGGTCATTTTCTTGCTCCTGAGTTATGACATGAAGCAAAATCCCTTCCGCATCCATATGCGAGAACACAATCTCCCACTGATCCAGCTTGCTGCAGTCAAACCGGAAGCGTTCCTTTTCCGAAGTCCAGGGCCACACATCCCGGCCGTCGCCCCGGACATTCATGGTCAGAAAATACACGGAATTCATACCCTGGCTGGACAGGTAATTTAACGCCCCAATGATTCCTTTACCCTTTCCGCCTTTCCAAGTTGGATCCCCCTTCCGCCAATCCCGGACATGGGGCTGATATTTATGTCTGGCCTTCGGAGTGTCATCAAATTCTTTGTAGCCCAGGAAGTTTTCCGGGCTGTCGGCACCGCCCTTCAGGAAGTAATCGTTGGTCTCGGCAAATCGCAGGTAATGTTCCCCAACATAATTGAGTCTCCCTTTCGCCCGATGATCCCTGCCCTTCTTATCGCTGGGTTTGATGGTGAAGGATCCTTTCGCTCCGTCGAAAGAAGTTGCTTTCCCGGCGTCGGGGTCCAAACTCACCCCGATATCCTTTCCCATGCGAAAGGAAACTTCATAAATCCACTCTCCGGTGGCATCGGGAGTGAAATGCACTCGCCATTTATTCCCTTTGCTCGCTCCGGATTCCGCTGCATTACCATCCGCAGCAAAAAATCCCGGAACCAGGTATTGTTGCTTGCCCCGTTTGAAGGTGACCAACAATCGATAATTCCGAAACGGATTTTTTTTCTCCTGCTCTCCAGATTGGGGTCCGTCAAAAGTCAAAGTAACCCGATGCCACTTTTGCAGATCGCCCGTGATGTTTGCCTTTGAAGTTTGGGCCGATGCCCAAGGATTGTTAATGAACAATTGGCTCACTAAGATAGCCAAGCACAAACGATATACGGAAATTTTCATGGAGTTCTCGCTTCGCTGAAATGACTGATGGTTAAACTCTAAGATAATCTAATTCCAGATATTGAACTTCATCCGGACAAATAACAAGAACAAATAGCCGGATATTTCTTCGTAGTCTCGGTGATCTTTGAGGTTTCCCCTTGCCTATTGC
>CAZPPD010000587.1:0-4321 GCA_964588185.1 uncultured Alcaligenaceae bacterium
GCCACGATAACCAATGTTTTTCCCGAGTAAGATGACACTAACCGCTGCCAGACGGGAAGAATTCGATTCCGGATATCATGAAAAAAGATTCCATGCCCGGCGGAGCGAAGTTGGTTTCTCCCTTTACCCACCGCTGCACGGTTTTCGGCCAAATCCCTTCCGCAGTATTAAACGGCTGACCACTCAAGTTCCCGATGCGTCGCTCATGCAGGTCGACTTCTTGAATAAGATCTACCCGGCATTCTCGGGCGATGGGTTCAGCGGTCTGAACCGCTCTCTTCATCCCTGATGAGATAACCAAGTCCGCAGGATTTCTTGCCATCACCTTGGCCACGGCCTCTGCTTGTTGGAAGCCGCGTTCACTAAGGTCAATATCCGATTCCATTCCGTTAAACACATGCGGATTTGCCGACTCTGCATGGCGAAGAAGAAAGATTCGCGTCATTGTGGATACTAAAAAGGAGTTCCTTGGTTGGACACTAGATTCAAAACAGGGGAATCCAGCTACCAACATTCTTCCCCTGCTATGCATTCTAGCTTACCAGAAATCCGTATGATTTTTCCAAGTCCGTCGTCAAACAACAAAAGGTGGAAAATACACCCTAGGTTTAGTGGACAAAGATTCCTATTCTAAGTATGAATTAAGTCGAATGTTGGTAAGGAGAAATTATGCCTGAAAATGTTGTAATAATCGGATCCGGGCCGGCTGGATGGACTGCCGCAATCTACGCTGCTCGAGCCAATTTGAATCCTTTGGTTTTCGAAGGAGCCGTCACCTCAGAGAATCAGCAAAACGGCACGTTGCCCTTGGGGCAGTTAAACTTGACAACCGAAGTGGAAAACTTCCCCACTTGGCCGCATGTCGACTCGAAAGTGCTGGGTGACTTTGCCAAGTCCGCTTTACCGGAAGACCGCTATCTGAATCTGTCGGTATATTACGAAGGCAAAACGGCGTTGGAGGGTAAACGGGCAGCCTTGGGTCCCGAGCAAATGGAATTCATGCGGCAGCAAGCCGTGAATTTCGGCACCCGAATAATCACCGACGACATCGTCGAGGTCGATTTTAAAAACCACCCCTTCAAGTTGAAGTCCTTGGAAGGTGAAACGGTTGAATCCCTCGCGGTAATTATTGCCACCGGAGCCCGGGCAAATTACTTGGGCCTTCCCAGCGAGGACAAGTACAAAAACAAAGGCGTATCGGCGTGTGCCGTTTGTGACGGCGCTCTGCCATTGTTCCGCAATAAACCCTTAGTAGTCGTTGGCGGCGGTGACTCCGCGGTGGAAGAAGCAACCTACCTGACCAAATTCGCCAGTAGGGTATTTATGGTTCACCGCCGGGATAAACTCCGGGCCAGCAAGATTATGCAGGACCGGGCTCTCAACAATGAAAAGATTGAGGTCAAGTGGAACCGGGTCGTGGACGAGGTGATGGGAAATGAAGAGACCGTCACCGGAATCCGGCTAAAAAGCACGGTGGACGACCAATCCGAAGAGTTGGAAGCCGGCGGAATGTTCCTTGCCATCGGCCACACTCCCAACACCGGATTCCTCAAAGGCCATGTAGACATGAAGGACGATGGTTACATTATCTGGACGAAACCTCACCGCACTTGGACCAGCGTCGAAGGAGTATTCGCTGCCGGGGATGTCGCCGACGACTACTACCGCCAAGCGGTCACAGCCGCCGGGACCGGATGCATGGCCGCTTTGGATGCCGAGCGTTGGCTGGCGGAAAAGGGGTTCGAGTAAATGGTAAACCTGGACTGTTAACAAAAAACCCACGGCCAAACCGTGGGTTATCTCATTAATTTCCAAACATTCAACTTACCGGCTTACCAATGTGATGAAAGGGTTTTCTTCCTTGGTCACATCGATCCGGCTGTGGAAAGTTCGCCGGCCATTGGCCTGTTGGAGATAAACCCTCCACTGTCCCGGTTCCAGGGAAACATTGAACCGGCCGTCAATTCTTGAAGTGGCAAACTGCTGCGAACGATCGGCATTCACGAACAGGAGCGTGGTGTTGGCTTTTGGAGTATTGTTGCTTAGCACCACACGCCCTTGAATTGTGGGATCATTCGCAGGCCCAAAAGCAATCCGCTCCAACTTGATCGGTGGCGGCGGGCTTTGAGTGGAAGGCTTCTTCGCCGGCATCGGATTGCCCAGCGAGGGTTGCCGATAGTCGGTATTGTTGTTGTTTTTAGAATCCTGGTTGTCGGAAGGACCATAGTATCGGTCGTAGGTCCGCGTTTTCGGTTGTTGGTTTTGCTGCTGTTGTTCCCGGATACTGGGTGGTTGCGGAGGCTGTTGCGATTGCTGTTGAGGCGGAGAACTTTGGACTGTAGAAGGCGTCGGGCAGCAGGCAACCGGGGAACTTGCACTGGTAGTGCAGCAGGTTGTTTGCGGCTCCCAGCAGCAACGTTTGCGGTAACTCGTCACCGGAACCGAGCAGCACCGTTGCACAAAACTGGTAACTGGGCAACAACGGGACCGCAAACGGTAGCTGGTGATCGGGACCGCCACTTGTCGATAACTGCAAGTACAAGGATCGTAGTAGCAGGAATATCGATAGCTGGTAACCGGTTCATAATAGTAGCTGGTCCGCATCGTAGTTACCTGTTGGTAATAAGTGCGGGTTTGCATAGTAGTAACCGGCTCATAGTAACATCGCTGTGTATAGCGAGTAGTACAAGTCGTTTGCGGGCAAGGGTTGCAACAGGGGTCGGGTGCAGATTGGACCACAACTGGTGAACTTTGCACGACCACCGGTGAACTGAAAGTTGTAGTCGGTGCCGCGAAGAAGTTGGTGGTTGTCCTCCGGCGACCAAATAAACAAGTCACTTGAAAGACATTATTCCAAGCAGCAGCAGCCGGTTCGGCGGCGACTACCAAGAACAATAACGCACCCAATACAATTCGAACCCGAGGAGGTTTCATGGGAGTCTCCTTAATAGTGTGTAGCCAAGTTGCTTGAGAAACACCCAAGGCAATTCCAGCTCCGCTGGAAAACAACCACTCGCGCGCTGATTAAAAACAATTCCTGACTTATATCTTCAGGTTAATACTCTCGTATGGTGTTGCAATAGAACTACTTTAGGATTTTTCCCGAATTTCAAGGGACAGGCGTTAAAGTTATCAGGTCCGGTAAAATCGTTAAAATCGGAAGGTTAAGGGGGAGTTGTTGGGTAAATGGGAATATTACTCTTTAACTGCCCAAGGAACCGGCTTCTTTTCGAAAAATGCTTGCAGTCCCAATTGACACTCTTGTGTCAATCGCGGAGCCGCACTTCCCTTGGCAGCTTCCTCTACCGACATGGCTTGATGGGAAAACTGGTGCAACAGGTTCTTGGTTTTGGTCAGGGCGTTCGGTCCCCCTTCTGCCAATGAGTGCGCTAACTGTTGTGCTTTCGAAAATAACTCCGCTGGCGGAACTATCTCATTGAGGAAACCCCATTGCACGGCTTGCTCGGCAGAAATCAATTCGCCGGTAAGCAATAGGTACCGCGCCATCCGTTCTCCCACATGGCGCAAGAGGTGAGGCATGACCATGGCAGCCACCAAGCCCCGGCGAACTTCGGGGTAACCGATCTTCGCTTCAGGTACTGCAATCGCCAAATCACAGACTGAGACCATGCCCGCTCCGCCGGCAACGGCGGGACCATTCACTGCAGCTATAGTCGGTTTGGGAAAGGTGTAGATCAAATCATAGAGCTGAGCCAGCTTCAAGGCATCATCCCAAACCGGCGTCTCTTCTGCCGGAGTTCCCAGGGATTCGGACAACTCCGCCAAGTCCATACCTGCGCAGAAAACAGAACCGGCTCCGGTGAGGATCACACAGCGGGCAGTTGCATCTCCTTCCGCCTTTTCAAAAGCCGACTTCAGCTCCGCAATCAAAGCCCCGCTAAGGGCGTTGCGCTTGTCGGGACGATTGAGGGTGATGATCACTGCAGGAGTGTGAGATTCGTATCGTACAATTGATTCTGCCATGATGACCTCACAAAGGGGATGCGGGGAACTCCCAGGCCAATGCCCGAAAACCCCGTCAGTTGACGGTGAACTCCTTGCCCATTGAAGCCAATTCGAGACTTTGTTTTCGATCGTCCTGAATTGGCAAGGGTAAGTCGGTGAGTGGCACTAACCGGCACTTATTTATTGTACCGATGTTTCGATGTTGATTCGGGGCTTATCTTCACTTCAACCCCCACCATCCTAAAGATGACTTTCCCATTGGTTTAAATAAAATTTCCCTTCCGGAACCCAATCACTTACCTTTCGCGAAATTAATCATGAATCTACCGTCCATCAAATATAGCGGCCCTTTGCT
>CAZPPD010000588.1:0-4310 GCA_964588185.1 uncultured Alcaligenaceae bacterium
GCCGTTTCAGCTGCGCCAGTTTGTCAAGAAAATGGAAAATGCTTTGAACGGTTACCTAACTTTTAATCAAAAACGGGGAAATTTCAGATTTGTAGGAGCGAGCATGGCACACAAATTATTTTAAGAATCCCAAAATTCAGTGGGACACCCGGGAGATTTGTCCTAGCGAATTAGGGGTTTTAATCCGCCTATTGGTCTGAAGCATGCTCGCCAGTATTCTCAAAGGCTTTCCTATGTGACAGACTGATAGCCGATAATGCTGAAAGCGCTACTCAACAAAGCCCAGTTTCGACGTCGCATTGGAAATCAGGCTGAAGAAAAAGCCCTGAAAACTGCCAATCAATGGATTCGCGCTTTCAGGGCTTTTCGTTTCATCTCAGTTTATCCTCAACCGCTTACATCAGGCTCTGCCAAAACATAGCGGAGGACAAGATATTGGCTTTGGACAACCCCGGAGGAATTGGTGGGGGTACCGTTGGTGGAGTCGTTGGCGGCGGAGTTGTCGGAGGCGGTGAGATTGTCGTGAAGGTTGTGATTACCGCATCGTCTTGGTTATTGGAGAAGTCGGTTTCTTCCAACGCATTTACCGTTGCCACATTAGTGAAGGTGCCGGCGACATTGGGAGCGATTGCTGTGATGGTGATTGTCGATGAGGTCAAGCCGAGTAACGGCGTGGTGCGGTTGAACATTAAGGTGGTGCCTAGCTGCGTAAATGTCCAGTCGGACGAGTGAGAGGCACTTATGAATGTGACTCCCGGCGGCAGCGAATCCACCACGGTTACCCCCAAGGCGTTTTCCCTGGTCAGGTTGTTAATGGTCAAGGTGTAGGTAAAGATGGAGCCCACAGGCATAGAGTTAGGATCAGCTGTTTTGATAATCTCCACGTCCGTAGGTGGGCTGACAATACCAACTATCTCTCCAAAGTTATTGTCGGTACCCAGCACATTAGGCGGCAGAACAATATTGGAGAAGACATCATTTTCGGTGGTACCTCCTTGAGTTCCAATAGTATCTTGGCCATCCAAGAAAGCAGCAGGCTGGGTTTCCCGGATCACATAGGTTCCCGGAGGAAGATCTGCGAACCGATAGAAACCATTGGCATCGGTGGTCGTGGTGCGAGTGATAGTCGAACCGTCGATATCGGAGGTGCCTTCCAATTCAATCGTAACCTCAGCGATGCCGGATTCACCTGCATCCTTGATGCCGTCGTTACTCAAGTCTTCGTAGACAAATCCCGACAGTCCGGAGCTTTGGACCTCACCGAAGTTGTTATTGGCACCGGCAAATCCGTCCGGCAGGAAGATGTCGGTGAACTGGTCATTGTTGGTAGTTCCACCTGGCGTTCCTATGCGGTCTTTTCCATCGATAAAGCCGGTTGGCTGCGTTTCCTCGATGGTGTAGGTTCCGGCAAACAGTCCGGTAAAGTGGTAGGAACCATCGGCAGCAGTAGTGGTGGTTCGGTTCACCGGATTGCTGTTGATGTCGGTCCCGGTTAGGCGGACAGTGGTGTTGGCAATGCCCACCTCGCCGGTATCTTTGAACCCGTTATTGTTCACGTCGTTGTAGACAAAACCGGAGAGACTGGAGCTTAGCAACTCTCCAAAGTTGTAGTTGGCACCTAAGGTCCCGTTCGCCAGGAAGATGTTTTCGAAGAAATCGTTGCCGGCAGTACCACCTGCACTACCTAAGCTTTCTTGGCCATCTTCGAATCCGACCGGTTGAATCTCGGTAAGAGAATAGGTCCCTTGCGGCAGATTCGGAAAGCGGTAGAAACCATTCTGGTCGGTCTGCATTTGTTGAGCGATTGGTCCGGAAACGGAATCCCCGGTGAGGATGATCGTGGTTCCGGGAATCCCTTGCTCGCCATTGTCCTTGATGCCGTTGTTGTTGGCATCGTGATAGACGAAGCCGGAAACGCCGTTGGTGAGGATCTCACCAAAGTTGTTGTTTTCTCCGTGAACATCAGACATCAAGTTGATATTGGAGAACTGGTCATTGCTGCGAGTTCCGCCCGGAGTGCCGATGGTGTCTTTCCCATCATCGAACGAAGCCGGTTGCGTTTCAGAGATCGTGTAGGTTCCCGGACGCAGGTTTTCGAAGAGGTAGAAACCATTGCTAGCGGTTTGCGTGGTCAGGCTGACCGACTGACCTCGGTCATCTGTGCCGGTCAAGTTGATAGTGACATTGCCGATGCCGCCTTCGGATGCTTCCTTCAGCCCATCATCGTCGACGTCGTTGTAAACAAACCCGGAAAGGCTGCTGCTCTTCACCTCACCGAAATTGTTGTTCACACCATTAAAGCCAGCAGGGAGGTTGATGTTGCTGAATTGGTCGTCACTGGTGGAACCACCGGGAGTCCCAATGGTATCTTTCCCATCCAGGAATCCGCTCGGCTGTTGTTCGTTGAGGGTGTAGGTTCCGGGACGCAGGTTTTCGAAGTTGTAGGCACCATCACTTCCGGTAGTTGCAGTCAGGTTAACCGCCTGCCCTTGATCGTCGGTGCCGGTCAAGGTGATTGGGACGTTGGCAATTCCCATTTCCCCGGCGTCCTTGAGGCCATCGCCATCCATGTCGTAGTAGACGTGGCCGGCAAGGCTGGCCGCTCTTATCTCACCAAAGTTGTTGTTGCGAGCATCGGCCAGGTCGGTCAGGGTCACCGAGATGGAATCGGTGCCGACCGAGTTGGGAATTACACTGGTTCCCCGGGATTCCGAACCATCCAGGAAACCTTGGGGTTGTTCGGTTTGGTGAATGGTGTAGTCGCCCGGCATCAGACAATTCTGCGGGCGGTAGCGGTAGCGAACACGAATGGTTGCCATACCGGAGCTGGTAATTTTTACCGTCAGGTTGCCGCCGCCTTTTGCAGACGAAGTAGCTTCCACTTTCTCCGTAACGATGACCGTTCCAGTTCCGATGAATGGGTTGACTTCGTTGCCGGTCAAGGTGATGGACTTTGCATCCGCGGTGGCAGTCATTTCCGGGAAGGTTACCCCGCTGGACCCGCCGAAGTCGGTGTTGTTGTCGTAAACGGTAGCATTGAAACTGCCGATGTTCTCCGAAACCGTGCTGTCAATGCTGAATCCCTGGCCGGTTAAGGAAAACTTGCCGCCCACGACTCCGTTGATGGTTGCGCCGGCGAGAGGACTTTCGTGTTCCGCTTTAATCTGGCTGGTGATGGACCCTTCGTGGATGATCTCAACTTCCAGCAACTCACCTTTGGTCGGATCGAACTGATTGAAAGCTTCGGTAAGCGTGAAACTACCCGCCGTGGCCGGGATGGCGATGGTTTGCTCTTCGACCATTAGGTTGGTGTCAATGGTGTTGTCGTGAGTGAACTCGTAGAAACCATTGGCATCCGATGTGGTGGTGGCAATCACCTGGCCCTGATCGTTACGGAGTTCCAGGTTGCTGTTGGCAATGGGATCTTCGCCGGCATCCATAATCCCATTGGCATTGGCGTCATTATAGATATGGCCACTGATAACATTGCCGCTAAGGACCATGCGGTCTTCGAGGGCTTCGATATCCGGTCGCCGTACCGGAACTTGTTTAAGGACCGGTTGAGCTTTTTTCTTTTTCCTGGATTTCCGGGGCCGTGGATGGCCAAACAGGGAGAAGAAGTCCATAGAACACGACTCCTTAGCAAAGGCTCCGGGGACCCACTCGAACTTTTCCGAGCTTGATCCGCCGGGAAATTAGATCACTGCCGGGCATTCCATCGCGCCGGCAAATAAAGAGATGATATTCCTTGTAAAGCAGTACCCAGATTTGTGTGGCGAAAAGGGGTCAGGTACATTTAGCCGGAACGGGCCGAAGGGCTCTTTGCACTAAATGAGCCCTTTTCGCTACACCAGCCCGAGTACTGCTCTAAAATTATCCCGACCGTATCCCCCGTGTCGCATGCCGGCAATATCCATCAAATGCCCCATTTGCCCGGCAGCTTTTCCGATCGGAACAATTGTCATAATCGTTAGAAAATGTGTCTGAAATGATTATCGGCAGAATCGGAAAGAATCCTTAAAAAATTTGCAAACCGTGGGATTTTTTCTCAAGTTCAAGCAGGAAGCAGGTTTTTAAGCCTGCAGGATCAAAGAAAAACCTTCCCAAGTTGCCAAAGCGAACCTCATTCGTCCAGAACTTCAAAGTGGTTTTCAAAATTCGTTTTACATCCTTTTGGTTGGTTCAATAGAATAATCTTATTATTTGGAAATTCCTCCCTTTTGGATAATCCATAAACTTGGCCTTTGATTTTATCCATCTACTTAGGATCCATCACTCTCCCACCCTCCGGGAGAGCCAAAAACTTGCCG
>CAZPPD010000589.1:0-4305 GCA_964588185.1 uncultured Alcaligenaceae bacterium
TGTTGTTGATTTCGTTCAAGGTGTAGATCGTGGACGCATTGAATTTATGCCGTTATCCCAGGGTGTGACCAACTTCGTGAGCCACTAAATCGGCGAGCAAGGGGCCAATAAAACGGGAGGGTATGCCATCCAGCTTTTCATCCTGGGCATTGCCGCCATCCTGAGCATCCAGAAGATCCATCGTCATTCGCAAAACGGCAAGATCAAATGCTTTGCCCATGGCCGCCATACACATGCCGTTTACCTGGCTGGTGCGATTTGCCAAGCCGTCAAACGGGTCGTCGCCCAATTGCCGGGAACCGACTTTGCCGAGTGCATGACCACCAAGCGGCTGCACGCCTCGTTGAGCACGAGCGGCGAGTATTAGGTTTCGCTTTTGCGGTGAAGCCAGCAAAAACCGTGGATCCCAGGTGGGATTTCGTTCCAACCACACCATGGTTTCGGGGCTGAATCCTTGCATTGCCAACTTTGGTAACAGCTCATTGAATTGGCTGTCAAACACGCGGATCCAACCATCCGTCAGGATAATATCCGCATCGAGGATTTCTCCCGTTAATGGGTTTACCCGGCTGGGGCCAATGGCGGTGCTGATGTTGTTGTTGAGCCAGCGGATGAAGTTGTAGCGAACATCTTCGGGATCTTTTTCCATATGAGCCCCGGTAGTGGCGTCCTGGAAATAAACTTCAATGGCACCAACCAAGCCTACTTTTTCAAAGGCGTTGTTCCAGTAGAGTGTTCCTTGGCGAATGAAGCGGCGGTAACGGATGGGGGCGGTGTGTTCAACGTAGAAGACAATGGGTTTCTTGGGAGGGCTGAGTTTCAACGAAGGATCGGCTTTTTCCAAATGCCAGCGGTTGATGTAGCGGACGCGGGTTTCTCCCCGTTTGTACTTGCCCAGGTCATCAAAAGCCGTGGTGAAATAGCCGACTCGGTCATCCGCCTTGCGGGTTTTGTAGCCTTTGCTGGCAGGAATTTCGCTGATGGAGTAATGTAAGGTTTTTAGTTGGCCTTTGCGGACCGGAACGCGAAAAGCAATCTCAACATTCTTGGGAAAAGCTTTGGCTTTAGTAATTTCGCGCAAGCGATACATCTGGTTGTAATCGGCACCGGCAAGCGGTGGACCCCCGAAGGAGGAAACACCAAAAAATTTGGTGGCCTGTTTTACCAGGAACTCGTCCATGTCGATGACCGGCTCGCCTTTGGGAGACAAGGCCAAGATAGGTAAATCGGCAATGACCCGGTCGGTAAAAATCCGTTTTACGGATCTCTTGGATTCATTATCCCCGGTGGAACGGGTCTCCACGTTGGGTTCAATCAGGGCTAAACGATCCCCAAATTTCTTCCAGTAGACATAGAGTTCGTCGTATTGAAGTCCGGCGAAACGTTCCCCGCTGGAAACGGTCAGAGCGAAGAAGAATTTTTTCTTGGCAAAATCCTTGGGAAGCTCCGCGAGCATTTGAGCATTTTCTTCATCCTGCCAAATAGTAAAGAGGCTCTTTTTGCCGTCCGCAGTCGAGACGACCTTTTTGTATCCCTCAAATACCTTGGCATAGGCTTTCTTTAATTTCGCCGTATCGGCGTTCACGATTGGGGCCGCCAAAATCAACGCCGCAAGTGGCAAAAGCCACATGGCCTTTATTTTTTTTGTCCAAGGCAGCAGCTGGTTTATCATGTTTTTCCCCTAAGGAATAATCGGTAAGATCCGCAAGAGGCTTTTGGTCTAGCCAACTTGCCCAAGTTCAACGACCCTTAATTTTAGTTGGTCCATTATTACAGGAAAAGGAGAATGGAAGATTTGCCTGGGGACTTCTTGTTGGAATGTAGCAGGAAAGCAAGAAACAAGGAACAAACAGGAAAAAACTATTTTCCTGGATTTCCGGGAGAGATTTTGCCGTGAATCGCTGGATTGCAATTATCCTAAGCCTAATTTGCTACGCATGTGGAATGGCAGCGATTTTATACTTAGTCGCGTTCCTGGGGGACTATCCGGTTCCCAAGACCATTAATTCCGGGAACCCAACAGTTTCTGCCAATGTAGCCTTTCTTGTTAATTCCGGTCTTCTCCTTTTGTTCATGTGCCAGCATTCGCTGATGGCTCGCCACTGGTGGAAACAACTACTCACAAGAGTGGTGCCCCAGGCTTTGGAACGCAGTGTCTATGTTTTGCTGACCGCAATCTGTTTGTTCATCCTTTTTCTGTTCTGGATTCCCATGCCCTGGGGCATTTGGCACATCGAAGTCCACCCAATCGCTTACCTTATTCGGGGCGTGTCGTTCTTTGGTTGGTTGGGAGTGGTGGTGTCGACCTTTCAGATCGACCACTGGGAATTGTTAGGCCTGCGCCAAGCTTGGGAAGCCTCCTCATCGCCAACTCAACCGAGGATGAAAGTCCCAATTCTTTACCGCTTTGTCCGCCATCCCATGATGACGTCGGTACTCATCGCCATCTGGGCCACTCCGCACATGACGTGGGGCCACCTGTTATTCAGTTCCTGGATGACCGGATATGTACTTTTTGGAATCCGAATGGAAGAAATTGGACTATCTCAACAATTCGGCTCCAAATACCGGGAATACAAAGCGCAAACTCCCATGCTAATTCCTGGTCTTCGCTCCTGGAAAAATGACACAAGGAAATCGGGTCTTTAAACGAAATAACTTTCTATTTTTCTGATCTCAGACGATTTTTCATCATTGCTTAATGGCTTGTTTGGTAAACCTCTAATTATTAGGTCGAAATAGACTTGATCACTAGGAGGGGGGTTCACCATGAACCAAAGCAGGTTTCCCAAACCAAGGTTTGGATTTACTCTTATTGAATTACTTGTCGTCATTGCCATCATTGCGGTGTTGATTGGCTTGTTGTTGCCCGCCGTACAAAAGATTCGAGAGGCGGCTGCTCGGACTCAGTGCCAGTCCAATCTCAAAAACATCGGGCTTGCTCTCACCATGTTCCACGATACCCGGAAGAAGTTTCCGGATTGCCCCGCTTTGCCCAGTGCAAACCCTTCGATTAGTCTCGAAAAGGAAATAGGGCCTTATATCGAGGAAAACAAAGCCGTCTTTCGCTGTCCCATGGATGAAGAGCTATACCTGGACGAGCATGGGGTCAGTTATTTTTACCCTTCGTATGTTCGCGATAAGTCACTTGCCACCATCCAACGCGAAAAAAACCGGGGCAGCCATCTCATCTGGCTTTCCTTTGATGCAGATCATTTCCACGGAGAACCAGGGGCGCCTTATTCTCGAAACTTCTTATACGCCGATGGGCATGTTGAGTAATCTTCAATCACCAAATTTGGGGAAGGATCAAAATGGAATGGCTTAAAGAACAAGAATGGTTTCAGAACCGCAAAAAACTCATCCTGATTATTGCGGTATTGGTTATATTTCTGGCTGGTAGCGCGGTCGCCGTAGCTTGGATTGTTACCCCGGGAATTGATCCCCAAGTGGCCAATATTCATGAGAAAATGCAGCAAATGCGAAAAGACGGCAAGGATATGACTCCGGAGCAACGGAAGAAATTCTTCGAACAAATGCGGGAGGACATGGAAAGCCTGTCCGACTCACAAAAAGAGCAGTTGAGGGAATTAAGGCGTGCGGAATGGAAAAAGCACATGGAAAAAGAGAAGAAACAGCTAACTAAGTTCTTCCAGTTGCCCAAGAAGGAGCAGAATGCCCAACTTGACAAAGACATCCGAGAATTTGAAGCCCGCCGCAAGGAATGGGAATCTAGACGGGCTCAATTTAGTTCCAAAGGCAAAGGGGGAGGAAAGAAGGGGGGCGGTAAAAAGGACGGAAGTCGGAGTTCTTGGCGGGAGAGGTGGAAAAATATGACCGATGAGGAGAAAGATAAGAAGCGCCGACAGTTTGTTGACCGCTTTCTTCATGACCCTCAGTATGCCGCCCAGAAAATGGAATATCGGAATATGCTAAATGATCGCCGCAAAGAACTTGGATTGCCGGAAATTAAAGGCTTTGGCAGAAGAGGCCCCCGTGGGGGCCGTTAATCCGAAATTTGGCGAGCGGTGGCTGTTATATCCAACCCGCTCGCTGATTTCGATCTGGTGAATCTGTTCAGCTATCCACTCTCGATTTTACTATTCCCATTCAGAATTGCTTTTCAGTGCAACCCTTCCGGCATATATTTTCCTTAAACATTAAGTTTTCCTGAATCAGAAATTGGTTATTATCCCTCGGCCCGAAAGCATTGCCACCCAATCTCAACAGAGAATTAACAACGAATTACTGAAACGGCACACTAGAACATCCTTACATCCCAAAGCCACAAGGTATCCACATGAA
>CAZPPD010000590.1:0-4305 GCA_964588185.1 uncultured Alcaligenaceae bacterium
CCGGTTGGCTTCACCTTCTGGAGTTTGGTATTCTTCCCGGAAGTGGCCCCCGCAAGATTCGTTGCGATGTAAGGCGTCCCGGCACATCAATTCTCCAAATTCCAAGAAATCTGCCACCCTGCCGGCGTATTCCAAAGCCTGATTCAGGTCTTCACCGCTGCCGGGAACACTAACATTCTCCCAGAATTCTTGCCTGAGAGCCGGGATTTTCTTGAGAGCTTCTTCAAGACCGGCCGTATTTCGGGACATGCCGCAGTTTTCCCACATTATTCGCCCAAGGCGATTGTGGAAATGGGCTGCAGATTGTTTCCCTTTGATGGAAAGAAGTTGATTGTTCAGAGCCCTTGCTTCCTCTTCCACCTTTTTGAACTCGGAATGATCGGTTGAGACCAATTGCGGCTTTGCAGTCGCTAAATGATCCCCAATGGTGTACGGCAATACAAAATATCCGTCCGCCAAGCCTTGCATCAAAGCGCTGGCACCCAAGCGATTGGCCCCGTGATCAGAGAAATTGGCTTCCCCAATCACAAACAAGCCGGGGACATTGCTCATCAAGAAATAATCTACCCACAGCCCGCCCATGGTGTAGTGTGGAGCAGGATAGATCCGCATAGGCACTTCGTAAGGATTTTCGGCGGTGATTTCCTGGTACATATCGAAGAGATTGCCGTAGCGTTCCTTGATGTAATCGACACCGTAATTCTTGATGGCGTCCGAAAAGTCGAGAAAAACACCGCGGCCGGTCGCACCAACTCCTCGGCCCTCATCACAAACTTCCTTGGCCGCACGAGATGCGATGTCTCGCGGAGCCAAATTGCCAAAACTAGGATATTTCCTTTCCAGATAGTAATCGCGTTCACCTTCCGGAATGTCCTTGGGGGACCGTTTGTCGCCTTTTTCCTTGGGAACCCAAACCCGCCCATCATTTCGTAAAGATTCCGACATCAGTGTTAATTTCTTCTGATACTCTCCTTGAACCGGAATACAAGTGGGGTGAATTTGGGTGTAGCAAGGGTTCGCAAAGGCGGCTCCCCGCTTGTAGGCCCGGTAAACGGCCGTCACATTGCAACCGGCAGCATTGGTGGAAAGATAGTAGACATTACTGTAACCACCGGTGGCCAAAACGACTGCATGAGCGGAATGGGATTCAATCTTTCCGGTGTTAAGATCACGGGTAACGATGCCCACAGCTCTGCCGTCTGCTACCACGATATCCAACATTTCTTTGCGTTTGTGTAAGCGGACTTTACCAAGCCCAACTTGGCGGCTTAACGCCGAGTAAGCCCCGATAAGGAGTTGTTGCCCGGTTTGCCCCCGGCAGTAAAAGGTCCGGGAAACCTGGGCTCCGCCAAAAGATCGATTGGAAAGCAGACCGCCATATTCGCGGTTAAACGGCACTCCCTGGGCAACGCATTGGTCGATAATGTTCAAGCTAACTTCTGCCAAGCGGTGTACATTGGCTTCGCGGCTGCGGAAGGCTCCGCCTTTGATCGTGTCGTAAAATAGCCGGTAAACACTATCGCCGTCATTTTGGTAGTTCTTGGCGGCGTTGATTCCCCCTTGAGCTGCTACACTGTGGGCCCGCCGGGCGGAGTCATGAAAGGTGAATGCTTCCACCTTGTATCCCAACTCCGCCAACGAAGCCGCCGCGGATGCTCCTGCCAAACCAGTCCCCACCACGATGACGGAGTGTTTACGTTTATTGTTGGGGCTCAACAGCTTCATTTCCGAACGGCAACGGGTCCATTTATTTTCAACCGGACCGGATGGTACGCGAGAATTTAATTCCATAATCAATTCTTCTTTATTTAGGTAAACTTTGGACTGGATCCGGCAAACCGCCGAAATGACCCATAATCATGACCGCTACAGCAATAAAAATATTTCCAACGACAACCAACAACGTCAGTGAGTGCCCAAAAACGCGGAGACCTGTTTGCCATTTGGGTTGAGATACACCCAAGGACTGAAAAGAACTCTGCACCCCGTGATACATGTGCATTCCCAAAAAGACCATGGCAAGGACATATAAAGAGGTGACAACGGGATTCTTAAAGCCGTGAACAACCATGGAATAAACATCGTGCTGTTTTTCCCGGGTCACGCTGGAAATGACCTTCCCCCCATTTATGCTTTTCGTCTCGATGTTTTTGATCGCAACTTCCTCTTTTAGACCGAATGCCTTGGGGTCGGTGTAGCCTAAAGTGAAATGGGCAAGGTGATAAAGGAGAAAGAAGAATATTGCCAAGCCGCTAAACACCATGCTGCGTGAAGCCAAATTAGAGGATTTATATTGTTGATCGTAAGCGTAGCGACTTGTTCTGGCGGATCGATTCTTCCAATTCAACCCCAATGCCAAACCCAAATGGGCGACAAAGAATACAAGCAAACCGATCCGAGCGGGCCACAAAATTTCCGGATTGGTTTTCAAGAAATGGGCGTAGTGATTTATCACTTCCCTGCCGAGAAACACCTGTAAATTGCCCAGCATATGGGCAAAAACAAAAATGGTTAAACCAAGACCGGTAATGGCAACGGCATACTTGCTGGCGATAGTGGAAATCACCATTGAGGTTTTGGATTTTTTCTGATTTTGCTTTTGAGAATCGTCCTGATTTTGAGAAGTACTGGAAGGAGATAAGGTTGCTTGTGACATAGTACTCTTTGTATTGCTGAATGGAACTGGAAAATCATTAGCCTTATCTAATTTATATTTGGCTATTCTTCCTGGGACCAGTCCCCAAAACTGTAAAGGGAGGGGGTAACATAAATTTTGGCGGTGTTATGGCAGATCATTGTTCTTCATCATCCAACAAATGGCCCAGCTTTTCCCGTTTCACCCGAAGGTAGTTGCGGTTTTCCTGGTTGGCGGGGATTTGGATGGGAACCCTCTCTACGATTCGCAATCCATATCCGTCCAACCCGACGACCTTGCGGGGATTATTGGTCAGCAGCTTGATATCCCGAACGCCAAGGTCATGGAGGATTTGTGCGCCGATTCCATAGTGGCGCAGATCCGCACCAAAACCGAGTTTTTCGTTGGCCTCGACCGTGTCCAAGCCTTCTGATTGTTGCAAGCGATAGGCCTTTAGCTTTGGCAGCAGGCCGATCCCTCGACCCTCTTGGCGCATGTACAGAACGACGCCTTTGCCGGCCTGTTTCACTTGTTCCATCGCTTGATGAAGCTGCGAGCCGCAGTCACATAACATGCTTTCGAAAACGTCCCCGGTCAGACATTGGCTGTGGATCCTTACCAACACCGGTTCTTCCTGAGGAGGGACGGTTCCGTTCATTTCTGCGCCGATTCCGCCGACACACAGAGCTAAATGGGGTTCCGGGTCCACAATCGAGGTATAGGCGATCAGATCAAAATCGCCGTGTTTGGTTGGAAGCTTCAGGGCAATTTCCCGGCGAACCAGCTTTTCCCGGTGCCGCCGGTATTTGATGAGATCCTCAATGGTACACATCTTGAGTTTGTGCTCTTGGCTGAATTTGACCAGATCCTTGACCCGGGCCATGGTGCCATCGGGATTCACTATTTCGCAGATAACCGCGGCTTCCTTAAATCCGGCCAATCGGCACAGGTCGATGCTCCCTTCGGTGTGCCCGGCTCGGACCAATACTCCGCCGGGATGTCCCCTCAGGCAATAAACATGTCCTTTTCCGCGAATAATGTCGCTCGGCGTGGAATTGTCGTCGATCGCTACCGCCACGGTCCGGGCACGGTCGAAAGCGGATGTTCCAGTGGTAATTCCGGTCCGAGAATCGATCGGCGGAGTAAACGGCGTCGCCATTGGGTCGACGCTATTGCCGGACATGGGTTCCAAATTCAATCGGTCACACATGGTGGTAGACATGGAGAGGCAAACCAAGCCACAGCCGTTTCGCATCATAAAGTTAATGGATTCGGGATTGGCTTTCTCCGCCGCAATCACCAAATCGCCTTCATTTTCCCGATTTTCATCGTCCACCAGGATAATCATTCGACCTTGTTGCAAATCCTGGATAGCTTCATCTACCGAACAGAAATGATTTTCATTCGTTCCCATTAATACCTCCCAAAAAGCCGGCTATCCTTCGATTTTGTTTGGAACAGGATTTGCCGTTCTAATAGTTGCCTTTTGCGATTCAAAGTTCTCCGAAACCCGAAACCATTGATTATTAGCAAAATTTCTTTAATACAACTTTCCCCAAGATTGAAGAATCATGCAGATTTTTGTTTTCGCTGGTTATCACATGTGCAACAATGGTTAAACCATACCCAGCCCCGAGCACTTTAGCTTGGACCTAATTGTTTGCAATAAC
>CAZPPD010000591.1:0-1450 GCA_964588185.1 uncultured Alcaligenaceae bacterium
CCTTGCTCAAACAAAGAAAAAACCATTTAAACAATGATAGATAACTAACCCCCAAAAATAGAGGACAAGAAATATGGCAAAAGAAAAGGAACCTACGGTTCGGCCGTTGGATGATCGTATTGTTGTGGAGCCGGTTGAAGCCGAGGAAAAAACTACCGGCGGGATTTTGCTGCCGGATTCGGCCAAGCAAAGGCCGCAACGTGGAATTGTCATTTCTACCGGTCCCGGCAAATTGCTGGACAACGGCGAACGAGCTTCGGTTTGCGTCTCCAAGGGAGATGAAGTGATTTATGGCCGCTATGCCGGCAGCGATGTGCAAATTGGCACCAAGGATCTTAAGATCCTTCGGGAAAGTGATGTGTTGGCGAAAGTGACCAAGAAATAACCCCAACCGATGCGGTGGTTTCCCATAAATGCGGGGCCGAATCATTTCTGCCCCGGTTATCACCAAATTGAAGGAGACAAAATAACCAATGGCTAAACAACTCTTATATACGGACGATGCCCGCAAGAAGTTGCTCGCAGGGGCCGACAAGTTGGCGAAAGCGGTCGGCAGCACCTTGGGGCCAACCGGGCGAAACGTGATCATCGATAAAAGTTTTGGTGGTCCCACAGTTACTAAAGACGGGGTCACTGTTTCCAAAGAAATCGACTTGGCCGATCCATTCGAAAACATGGGCGCCAAATTGGTGAATGCGGTTGCTCAGAAAACATCCGACATCGCCGGGGACGGTACAACTACCGCGACCATCTTGGCCTTGGCCATTTATCAGGAAGGATTGCGGAATATTACTGCCGGTGCCAACCCGATGACCGTGAAGGCCGGAATTGATAAAGCCGTCGAGGCGGCAGTAACCCATTTGGAAGAGATGTCCAAGCAACTCAAGACCAAAGAAGAAATGATGCAGGTCGCAAGCATCAGCGCCAATAACGATCCGGTCATTGGTCAGTTGATGGCGGACGCCTTCGAAAAAGTCGGCCGGGATGGCGTTATTACGGTCGAAGAAGGGAAAACTTCAGAAACCGAACTCGATTTTGTAGAAGGGATGCAGTTCGACAAGGGATTCATTTCCCCGTACTTCATCAACAAGCCGGAAGAAATGACTTGTGAGATGGAAGACTGCTACGTCCTGATCTACGAGAAGAAACTTTCCAACATTCGCGATTTGTTGCCACTGTTGGAGAAGGTTGCCCAATCCGCCAAGCCATTGCTGATTATTGCCGAAGATGTGGAAAGCGAAGCGTTGGCGGCTTTGGTGGTCAACCGCCTTCGGGGCACCCTAAATGTCTGTGCCGTAAAAGCTCCCGGATTTGGTGATCGCCGCAAAGCTATCCTGGGCGATATCTCCATCCTGACCGGCGGGCAATTTATCAGCGAGGATTTGGGGCTGAAGCTGGAAAACATCGAGCTTTCCGATCTCGGTCACGTTGAAGTGGTCCGAGTGGAAAA
>CAZPPD010000591.1:1460-4299 GCA_964588185.1 uncultured Alcaligenaceae bacterium
AGAAAGCTGCACCTTGGTCATCAGTGAGGAAGAGTCCAAGAAGCGAAAAACAGCGATTCAAAAGCGGATCGACCAGATCCGCACTCAGATGGAGCAAACCGAAAGCGAATACGACAAGGAAAAATTCAGCGAGCGGTTGGCGAAACTTACCGGTGGTGTAGCTATCATTCGCGTGGGAGCGGCCACCGAAGCCGACATGAAGCAGAAAAAAGGCCGGGTGGAAGATGCTTTACATGCGACCCGCGCTGCGGTTGCCAAAGGGATTCTCCCCGGCGGCGGTGCCGCTTGCATTCGAGCAATCTCGGCAGTTCAAAAAGTTGCCGAGAAACTCAAGGGGGATGAAAAAGCCGGTGCCGATATCGTTATCCGCGCTTTAGAGCGACCCATTCGAACTATCGCCGAGAACTCCGGACAAGATGGTGCGGTGATCGCCGACGAAGTCAAACAAAAGGGCGACAAATCCAATGTGGGCTTTGATGCCAACACAGGTGAGTATGTTGACATGTTCAAAGCCGGGATTGTGGACCCGACTACTGTGACGACCTCTGCGTTGATGAATGCCTCCAGCATCGCCGGGTTGATGTTGACCACAGAGGTGATGGTAACCCGCATTGATGAAGATGAACCCCAAAATCGGGTAGTAGGCGCTATCCGCTAATATTTTCTGTTTCCTCCTTCTGCCCCTATAATAGGGGCAGTTTTGGATGGTTGTTTTATCCCAGATTTTCTGATTTCGCAAATTCCGGTAAGATTTATTCAAGGGGAAACCTTAAACCGGCACTGAATACCGTATAGGGAAAAAGGATAAAGTAAGATAAGTGTGCCGTTGCTCACCTTACTTTCCCCTTTTTCCCTTTTTGTTGCTATGAGGAGCAGGCATGGCCAAACGCGATTATTATGAAGTCCTCGGCATCCAGAAGGATGCGGATGGCGAAACCATCAAACGAGCCTATCGCAAATTGGCCATGAAACATCATCCCGATCGCAACTCCGGCAATGAAGAAGCCTCCGTCCTCTTTAAAGAAGCGACTGAAGCCTACGATGTCCTTAGCGACGCCGAAAAACGCCAAATCTACGACCGCTACGGCCACGAAGGACTTAAAGGCATGAACATGCCGGATTTCGGCAATACCGACTCTATCTTCGAAATGTTTGGGGATCTCTTTGGAGACATTTTCGGGGGCGGCGGCGGCCGCCGAGGTGGACGCCGCGGTCCTCGAGGTGGTCGAGACTTGGGCGTCGGTTTGGAAATCGACCTAATGGAAGCCGCCCGGGGATGCAAGCGGACCCTAGATATTCCCCGCCAAGAAAACTGTGATGAGTGCTCGGGGAGCGGCAACCGCAAGGGGAGCAAGCCTGCCAACTGCAATCGCTGTAACGGCCATGGAGTGGTCCTTCTCCGCCAAGGGTTTTTTAGTCTGCAACAAACTTGCCGGACTTGTGGCGGCAAAGGGGCCGTGGTCGTCGACCCCTGTCGCAGTTGCAATGGCAAAGGTCGTGTTCAAGTCAAACGGACCATCGACATTACCATTCCCGCAGGAGCTTTTTCCGGAATGCAGCTTGCTATTCGCGGCGAAGGCGAGGCCGGAGACCCGGGCGGGCCGCGGGGAGATTTAATTTGTGAGATTCGCGTCCGCGACCACGCCCTTTTCGAGCGAGACGGGGATAACTTAATCTGCGAAGTTCCCATTACTTTCAGCCAGGCTGCTTTGGGAGGGACCATTGAAGTCCCAACTCTGGATGGGCCCTATTCCCATGAACTGAGACGTGGAATCCAAAGCGGAGATGCAGTTCGCATTTCCGGAAAGGGAATGCCCAATGTCCGCAGCCGCAGGAATGGCGATTTGATTGTCGTGATGAAGGTCGAGACTCCCAAGAACCTTACCAAACGCCAAGAAGAACTGTTCCGGGAATTGGCGGAAATCGACCATAGCCATGTTTCGGCAGAGCGGAAAAGTTTCTTCGACAAGCTCAGGGAATTTTTTACCGGCTCGGAAGAGCCCCAAGAAACAGAGGAAGAACAGAAGAAAAATTAAAGTTTTGGCTTGTCCATTAACGGATCTGCCATAGCGAAGAGGAGAACGATTGTGACTGAAGAATCCAAAGTGGCCGACCAAGCCAAACAAAAAAAAACAGAAGAGCCGGAAAAGGATTCTCGCGAGGAATCCAACTCATCCCAAGCTCCCAAAACCGTGCTGGATGAACTGCGTAAGAAGGCCGAAGAGCGGGATGAGTATCTGAAATTATTGCAACAGACTCAGGCCGAATTCCAGAATTTTCAGAAACGCAATCAAAAGGAACGGGAGCAACTTCGCAAGTTTATCACCAGCGACATCCTGGTGGACATGTTTCCGGTTCTGGACAACCTGGAACGGGCAACCACTGCGGCCCAAAAAGCCGGAGAAAGCGGCAGCTTGGTCCAAGGGGTGCAAATGGTACTGAAACAATTTCTGGAATTATTGCAGCAATATGGGGTTTTGAAAATTGAAGCCGAGGGCCAACCTTTTGACCCAACTCTCCATGAGGCAATTACCCAAGGGCCTTCGGACCTTCCTCAGAACACAGTGATTGCTGTGGTTGAAACCGGCTACCAGATGGAAGGCCGAGTCCTCCGGCCCGCGAAAGTTGTGGTATCTGCCGGCCCTCCCAATCCAGGAACAGAATCACAAAATTAAGAATCATTAGAAATTAAAATTTCCCAGTTTAAATCTTAATATCGGAGGCTAAAACAGCCATGCCAACCTATGAATATGAGTGTGATGCTTGCGAGCACACCTTTGAGGAATTCCAATCCATGAAGGATGAGCCCCTTAAGAAGTCTCCAGAATGCGGCAAAAAC
>CAZPPD010000592.1:0-4297 GCA_964588185.1 uncultured Alcaligenaceae bacterium
CGGTGGACACCTTCTTCGTGTAGCCGTGCGCGAGGGGGTAGAGGTCGAGGATCCCGCCGGCGTGATAGACGATGGCGGATTCGTCCTTCGTCCAGCGCGGGTAAGCAAACCAGACTGCTTTCCCTTCTTTGTTGGCAAAAGCCTTGGCGTTAGTAATGGTGCGTTTCTTCGCATCGAAATCGGCAACAAAGAGGGTGCGGCCGCCCATCTTGTATTTGAATCCCGATTGGTACTCGAAACAGACTTTGGTTTCGCTCGGGGAAATGCTGATCCGATCGAGAATCCCTCTCTTTCCCAACTCGCAGTCGATCCGTTCGTATTTCGATTTTCCACTTTTGTTCGGGGACATTAAATAATATCCCCGCCCTTGCTTCGGAGGTCTGGCACTAACCAGAAACCGGCCATCCTAATGGCTCGAGAACTCCCTAGTGTGATGGCTCGGATTCTACAGTGGATACTCTTCACCGGGCTTGGCTGCCTCTTATCTTGCCATCACAACGTAACCCCCGCCATTGGGTTTCTTTCGATTCCAGTAAGGAGTATTGGTTCCATCCCGCGTCCAACTCTGATTGAAGTCCGTATGCGTGCCATCGGTGAGCTTATGCAATCCCGTTCCATCCACGTTAATAATGTGGATTGCGGTTTTCCATTTACTTGTTTCCCGATGGTTCTTCACTCGCCGAAAGAAGACGAGCATATCGCCGGTCAACGACCAAACCGGTTTGAAATCCGGCCCGAGCGTAAGCGGCTCACCGTCCGAAACCCCGAGAATTCCGACGTGGACCCTGAGGTTCTTGGAATAGGACGCTTTGTAACGTTCCCCAGCTTCCGCGATTGGAAAGTCGAGGACCCCGGAGACAAGCGCGAACACCAGGAGCGTTTTCAACAAATGGGTTTGGCGTATCATGGTTTTGTTCCTGCTTAGAAATAACGTAGCAAAGGCTAAATTATGAATTGCAACAAAGAATATTGAGGTTAGCGGCAGAAAATGTCTTCGGCAAATTCCGCACCGATGATTCCTCTCTTCGTTTTATGTGGATGACCCCTCTAGTAATAAAAATATATCCCCGTTTTTATTACATTAATTCAGATACTGCTATGAAAAAATCATCCGTTCCGGTTCGCAAATTAGTTTTGGTCTTAGGTGATCAGCTAAACCGTAACTCTGCAGTTTTCGATGACTTCGATCCGAAGCAAGATTGGGTTTGGATGGCTGAAGTTTACGAGGAAGCAACCCACGTTTGGTCTCACAAGGCCCGTATTGCTTTGTTCCTGTCGGCTATGCGGCATTATCGGGAAAGTCTCGAAGAGGACGGCATGCAGGTCCACTACAGCGAATTAAAAGAAAAAGACAACAAAAGTAGCTTTTCCGGAGAACTGAAATCTGCCTGCGAACAGTTAAAACCGGAGAAACTTTTAGTGGTAGAACCGGGGGAATACCGAGTACAGCAGGCATTGCAGGAGACTTCTAAAGAACTAAACCTCCCATTGGAAATTCTTCCAGACCGCCATTTTCTGTCCACAAAAGAGGAATTTACAGAATTCGCCAAGGGCCGCAAAGCTTTGCGAATGGAATACTTTTATCGGCAAATGCGACAAAAACACAATGTGCTAATGGAGGGAGATGACCCGGTTGGCGAGCGTTGGAATTTTGATGCGGAAAATCGCGGCAGCTTTGGCAAAGAAGGTCCCGAGGATTTGCCTACTCCAAAGAAATTCAAGCCGGACAAAATCACCAAAGAGGTCTTGGACCTCGTACAAACCAAATTTGCCAGTCATCCGGGAAATCTCGAACATTTCGACTGGCCGGTCACTGCCAAAGAAGCCGAACAAGCCTTACAGGACTTTATCAACAATCGCCTAGCCAATTTTGGCACTTACCAAGATGCCATGTGGACGCAGGAGCCTTTCTTGTATCACTCCCGAATCTCGTCTGCCCTCAACCTGAAACTCTTGGATCCCCGTCCGGTAATCACCGCTGCCGAGGATGCATACAACAAGGAAAAAGCTCCCATCGAAGCCGTCGAAGGATTCATTCGCCAAATCCTTGGATGGCGAGAATACATCCGGGGCATTTACTGGAACTTTATGCCTGATTACGGGGAAATGAATGAGCTAAATGCCAAGGAAAAATTGCCGGAGTTTTTCTGGACTGGGGATACCGACATGGTTTGTTTGCGCGAAGCAATCGGCCAGACGTTGGAATACGGCTACGCTCACCACATCCAACGACTCATGGTCACCGGATTGTTTTCCCTGCTATTGGGGGTTCACCCGCGCGCTATCCATGAATGGTACTTGGCGGTGTATGTGGATGCCGTGGAATGGGTGGAGCTACCGAATGTACTGGGCATGTCCCAATATGCCGACGGGGGAAAATTAGCTTCCAAACCCTACGCCGCAACCGGAAAGTACATTCAAAGGATGAGCAACTATTGCAAGGGTTGCCGTTACAATCCGGCGGAATCCACCGGAGAGAAGGCTTGCCCCTTCACCACCCTTTACTGGGATTTCCTCCTGCGGCACGAAAAGAAACTTGCCAAAAATCAACGAATGAGCTTACAGGTCCGCAATCTAGACCGGTTAAGCAAGGATAAGAAACAGGCTATCAAAAAACAGGCGAAGGAATTAAAGCAATCGCTAGCAAAATGAAATAGGGAGTGGATTCGACGTTCTGAATCCCCCTTGAAGGTGTATACATTAGAACCTAGTAAACAATTAGGCACCCGTAGCAGAATGCTTCATTTGGCACCATCCCAGAAGCTTTGAACCTTCAATCGAATCCACTCCATAAGCAGTTCATTAGCTGTGGTCCCATCTAAGCTGAGATCACAGGGCAATTATTTCAATGCCACTTACTTTTGCATTATCAACCTCCGTACGGAAATCGATCAGGATGTTCCCTTCTGCATCGGCGACTACTTCAAAGGCTTCTACGACAGCAATATACTTTCCGCCAGTTCGGGCAAAAATATCGTAGTCGTCGAGCTTTAACTCATCGTTGATAAGGACATCGAAAACTCGTTTCCCAGAGGTGTTCCAATAGATTTCTGCGAAATGAAGCCGAACCTGATACCGATTTCCAGGGACCATGTTTCTTGCGGTATATTGAAAATTACCGTAGCGTTCGGATTGGTAGAGAAAATCCGGAGCCGGATTGGAAACATTAGTAGTGTCAATCGAGTTGTTCGTGCTATAGGTCCTGCCGCCACTGAAATTAGCGTCTCCAGAAATGGTATCTACCTGTGGCCCTCCGGAATTCACAGCCAAAACAGGTTGTTGCGGCACTGATTCCTGGCCACTACTACTGGTAATCACCAGTTCGGGTGCCATGACCCCTTCTTTGGAACTAAAGGCAACATCATTGCTGCCGGAATTGATGGTCACAATAAAGGAGACCTGTCCATTGCCGGTGACGGCATTGGTGACATCGAATTCATGCAGGGAGCCATCACTAAAGGAACCACTCTTGGAACTGAGCGTCCCTACCGCAGTTGGGGCATTTGAAGTAGTCAGGTTCGTTTCTGTCCAATTGTTGGAGTCACCTAAGGAAATGCTCACCGTCCCGTTACCCGGATCACTGCTGACCTGTAATCGTAACACAGCATTATCAACGATACGCCCGTCCAGTCCGGAGACATCAAATTTAAGATAGGAGATTCGAACTCGAGAAGCTTGCTCGACGCGCAAAATCGAACTATTGAAACGTTGACCATTTTGTAAGAAAGCGTCATCTACCGGGGTAAAGGTAACTACATCCGCTTCCGGTTTGACCACTAGGAGAACCTCATCAAAGGAGGTCAACTCCCCATCGTCCGCGGTAAGCCGTAGAGTATAGGTGCCCGATTGGGTTGCGGATACAGTAGTATCCACAGCATTCGGGTTGCCAAATGTAACACTACTTGGACCGTCGATCAGACTCCATTGCACGGAAACAGAACCGGGACTAGGCAAACCGTCATCTGTTACTGTTCCGTCCAATGACGCGGTGGTAGAAGGCAAAGTGATTGTTTGATCCGGGCCGGCATCCACAACCGGAGGTTGATTGATAGGAGTGGTAAAGGTCTCCTCAAACTCGAGCCAATTGATATTGAAGGAATTACCAATCATTTCCAACCGGAGGACCTGCTGGCCACCACCGGGAATACTAATTGCTTCCAAGGTCAGAGTAGTCCAGTTCTGCCATCCTCCAGTGGTTTCGACAGGAAAAATACCCAATTCGGTGAAATTAGAACCATCTGGACCATCACCAATTAAGACACGCAGGTCACCAGGGTTGCTGTTATTTGAGGCGACC
>CAZPPD010000593.1:0-4295 GCA_964588185.1 uncultured Alcaligenaceae bacterium
TAGCCACACTTGGATAATCGGATCGTCCGGGTCGAAATCATAGTAATCAACGGTCCCATTGTATGCATCAATCACTGCTTTAACGGATCCGCGAACGTAATTTTTCCCGTGAAGGTAACTTGGGATTCCCGTTCGCTGTGCTTGTTTGGGATCCCCTTTGGCATAATACAATGGCTCGCCGGAAAAATAGGCTTCGCTGTAGGGGAAATATTCCGAGGTGGTATATCCGTCAATAAACCAATACATCCTGCCTTCATGCAGGACGATGTAAGGATCCGCGTCGAACTCGAGAAACGGGGCCAAAGCTTGGACACGCTCGCGAATTTGCCGCCGGAACAATAAGCGGCTTTCCGACGTAATGTATTCGGAAAGCAACATGCGAATGCCGTCAAATTTTGCTCCGTAAACAAAAAGACGCCACCAATTGGAGAGCTTCACCCCTCCGGTTCCGGAGTAGTGGTTATATTGGTTGGATTTTCCTTCCGGATAGTCCAGTTCTTCCTCCAAACTGTTGGCAATCACATGCTGGTGGGTAAGTTCCCCATAGTAAATGCGCGGCTCCTTGACCTCCAACTGAGGCGAGCTAGACTGAGGCGGCAAATCCTTGACCAGTAATTTCGGTAAGCCCTTTGAAGTAATCTGATTGACCGGAGCTAACGTGAGCCCGAAGCCATGGGTATATTTAAAACGCCGATTAACAAAGGTTTGACCTTGCTGCAGTAAATTTGACGGGGCCATCTCCCGCGGCGAAATCATGACCTGCTGGTATTGGCCATCGATAACATAGCGATCAATATCCACGTCAGGAAACTCATAATACAACCGAATTTCCTGAAATTGCTTGTATACATCCATCAACGCCCGGGGATCCCATAAGCGGACTTGATCTAACAAGTGTTTATTGCGGCTGAGGATGTCCGGATTTAATTTCTCCGAAACATCAAACTCTCGCTCTTCAACCTCATCCAAGTTGAATCCCATTTGCGTGAATTTAATATTGTTTGCCACATACGGACGCTCCTTGGAGAGTTCATTGGCTGACACGACGAACCATTGCACGAATCCAGGAATAATCTGTAACCCGAACAGCCAAACGACGACAACTACTGCTATCAAGGATCCGAGACTAGAAGCTACTTGTTGATTCCTTTCCCCGCGACTCCACGGGATCCTTTTGCTCAAAACGGACAATAGACCGGGTATCAATAATAAAACTCCCGTAAGAACCAAAACTCCTATCAGGATGTAATAGGCAGGCAGTCGAAAGTGGACGTCGGTCCAACCCGGTCCGGTTACCACTCCATTTTTCGAGAACATCAGATGAAAAATATTGAGAAAAGTCCCTAAAGCGAAGACGAGTACAAGCCCACCCAAAGCCACATACAACGGACGAAAGTTCAAGTTGCCGGAATAGAGGCGTTCTTCCCAGTGATTGCTGGAAATATTCCGCGGAATTGCCAGAGCGACCAAGGCGGCGATGGTTGATACCACTGACAGGCTCAACAACAGCCGATAAAGGTTATCGTAAAAAGGCAACCCGAATAAATAGAAACCGACATCCATTCCCAAAATAGGATCAACAATTCCCGTCGAAACTCCATACCACCACTGTAAGCCTCGCTCCCAGCTTGCCAGTCCCCATACCAAGCCGAAGAGGATGCCCAGACACTGGGGCCAAATGCGAGCATTTCTGGCCCTACGTGAGATCGGTAAGGTTAACAAGAAGACGATTGCCCAACCGAAAATGGAACCGGCAACTGCAAAGGTGATTCGCGCCCAGGTAGCAGTCCAAAAACGACTGCCTTGTCCTAACGCCTCAAACCAGAGCATCTCTCCCCAGAATCCCAACAAGAAGAAGAGTAATATCGTGCCTACTAAAAGACCGATGCCCCCGCCAAACCTGACCCAACGCTCCTTCATTAATCCATTGGCGATTAGAACCAAACTGCCAATAAACAACGCCAAAAATAGAATCGCGTACATATTTTCCTCAAGGGATAAGGTTAGGTTTGTTTCGGGCCGAAAAACGGCTATTCGTTGACCGCGACTTCCTTGTATAGCTGACCGTTTCGCTTTCTGAAAGAATATGGCCTAAACATATGATTCGGAAGAGTGTCAATGACCTTGTGGAAACCATGTCATTGTCAACTCCATTCTCCGAAGAAAAGAGGTTTTACCGGGTTTTCCTTTTTATCCATTTCAAGATCACGAAATATCTCATTGGTGTTTGCTTCGTTTTGCTGGGATAGTTCTGGTAGGTCAAAATCCTCGGGTAAGCTTTTGAAGTCGACGCTAAAAAGAAGCTCGGTATTTTCGAAATCCCACAGAGCCGGTGATTCAGCGGAAAGATAGCGTTTGCCTTTGAACTGTTCGAGAAGAACATCAGGATAATGAGGTTTTCCCGGCTGTTCTTGTCCTTCTTCTGGTTGCGTTGGTTCTCCGGGATTTTTCAGATAAACCAGGTAGTTTCCTTCTTGGGGTATATTCAATTCTTGTTGGACCTGTCCCGGTTCTTTGGGCAGTCCCAAAGAGAAAAGCAAGTGAGTATGATTTTCATGGGGCACGATGGCATAAACTCCGTCACCGGCAGGACGAGCTTCCGGGCGAATATGATGAACATCTTTTTCAGGTTCCCAACTTTCCCTTTGTAGACCGGCCATTAATTCTTTTGCCCTGTCGGTAACCTTGTCCACAACACCCCAAAAGCGTTTCCCTTCTTTTTTGGGATCTGGAAGCTTTTTAGGACCTAAACGGATCAAGCGATATCTCGGCTTGTACTCGGGACTGAGAATCATCCAGAAATTCTGAACGTCTTCAAGGCCTTCGGCAGGAATTTTCTGATTTTCTGCTTCGCTTACAGGTTTAGGTTGATAGAGAAAGAAGATATGCCCTCTTTCAACTGCTTTGCTTTTTGTATGGGTAGCCATGATAATTTTCTTCTCATTATTTGGAATGAGTTGTACTTCAGCACTCAAATTCAGAACATTAATCAGTATAATTTTTGTGCAATTAATATGCCAATATTCCGAACAAGAAATTGGCATGGGGTTATTGAGGAACGGAGAAGGTTGTAATTTGATTTGAAGGTAGCGTTAACTAATTTATTTCGCAAACTCGGCCTTGGAATTCTTTTTCGTTGCTAGGGTCAGGTTTCAATGGTAAATAACCGGCTTTGCCCGTGTCTCATCTCAACAATTTCTTCCCCATAGCCAATGCGTACCTCTTCCGACCAACCGCGTTCAAAAGTAATGGTAAACGAGTTTTGATCGAACTTCGCTAAGAACCAGTGACCCCGATAGCGAAGGCGAAATTTGATCTCGGATAGCTCATTTGGGATTTTGGGATTAAACCACAACACCCCTTCACGCATCTCAATACCAGTATGGCAGCGTTGGATCAGATCAACGGTTCCGGCCATGGCTCCCAGGTGGATCCCCTCGGAGGTTGTTCCACCTTGAATGTCCTCGATATCGCTGTGCAATGCCTCTTTGAAAAGATTCCAAGCCTGAGGGCGATGCCCACGGGCAAGTACCCAGGAATGAACTACACGACTAAGCGTGGAGCCGTGTGAAGTTCGTTGCCGATAATAATCGATGGTCCTTGGAATCATCTCCGGAGTGAAGGTGTAGTTGAGACATCGAAATAATTCCGCCAGTTCCTCACAGGATAATAGGTAGAATAACATGAGCACATCGGCTTGTTTGCCTGCCTTATAGCGATTGACATCGTCGTCCTCGGCTTCAAGAATGCGGTCTAAGCGCTGGATGCTGCCGTATTTTTTGCGGTATCCATCCCAGTCAAATTCTTGCAGCTCCTCATAGCCTTCAAACTGGCTTATAATGCCGTCGTCGTGGAAAGGCACGAACATCTTGTGGCTAATCTCATTCCAGAGAAACAATTCGTTATGAGTAATACCGAGATCTTCCATAATTTCCCCCTGTCGATCTTCAGCTAACATTTGCAAAACACTATAAGCCTGGCGAAGGACCCAGACGGCCATGACGTTTGTGTAAGCATTGTTGCTCAAACCGGGTTCGTCGGCATCCGGATAGCCGGTGTGGAATTCATCGGGACCCATTACTCCACGAATTTCGTAGCGGTCCTTCTCATCGTTATAAGTGGAAAGAGAAGCCAAAAAGCGAGCTATCTCCAACAGCATCTCCGCCCCATAGTGGGAAAGAAATTCCATGTCCGCGGCGACCTGATGGTATTGCCAGACGTTGTAGGCAATGGCAATGTTGACGTGGCGTTGAATTTGGGAATTATCCGGAATCCAGCGGCCCGATTGGGGATTG